>JBBRGL010000254.1:0-4197 GCA_038240675.1 Peptostreptococcales bacterium | reverse complement strand
CTTCAACAAACAGAGATTCTTGAAATGGCTTCTGGTTTTAAGTTTAAATCAAAAGACATTGAACAGCATCATCTTATTTTGGGCTTCCCAGGCGTACCTTTTGGAACGGATGCTTTTTATACCATGCTTCTACTGAACAATGCTTTCGGCGGCAATACGACTTCGCGTCTCTTCCAATCCATTCGCGAAGAACACGCCTTGGCTTACTCTGTTTACTCCTCGCCGTCTTTTTATCCCCAAGCGGGCATCCTGACGCTTTACGCCAGCTATAGCCCGGATAATGCGGATATGGTCATCGAAAAAATGTGTGAAGAAATCAATAAATTTGTTGAAAAAGGCATGTTGGACGACGAGATACACAAATTAAAAGAACAGTTGAAGGGCAGTTATGTCCTCAGTCTTGAAAGTACAGGAAGCTTAATGTCGATGCTTGGCAAAAGACAGCTTCACTTGGGCTTTGTTGAGACCCTAGATGAAGTCATTGCTGGGATACAAGCTGTTTCATGGGAAAGCGTTTCAAACTTGATAAAACATATTTTTAACGGTGATTTAAGCGTTTCCCTCGTTGGAAAATGCAGTGAAGCAGAGGCGCAAAGCTTTTATCAAAAAATCAAGAATGGACTTGGAGGGGCATATGAAAAAAATTAGAATTATCAATCAATCCACTTTTGATTTGCCTAAATATGAAACTAATGGTTCGGCGGGCATGGACCTTAGAGCCAATATTGATGAAAATGTCATCATTGAATCCCTCGGTCGGTTTTTATGTCCTACAGGTCTCTTTTTAGAGATTCCTATGGGCTATGAAGGTCAGGTGCGTGCGAGAAGTGGGCTTTCAATCAAAAAAGGCATTACCTTGGTCAACGCTGTTGGCACAATTGACAGCGATTACCGTGGAGAGGTCAAAGTCCCTTTGATCAATTTGTCAAAAGAGGATTTTATTCTTACCCGTGGTGAAAGAATTGCCCAATTGGTCATAACGGAGTACACTAAGATCGAGTGGGAATTGACAGATAGTCTTGAACACTCAGATAGAGGTCACGGGGGCTTTGGCTCCACTGGCGCATAGTAAAGGAGTCAATATGATAAAAGTGATGAAGTTTGGTGGGACTTCTGTGGCTACAGAAAAATCCCGATTAAGAATTGTAGACCGTGTGAAACAAGAAATCAATAAGGGATTCAAACCTGTCTTGGTGGTGTCCGCCATTGGACGATTGGGTGATCCTTATGCGACGGATACTTTAATCAATTTGTTAATAGAGCCAAATAAGGCGCTTGAATCACGTGATTTAGATTTGTTGATGTCTTGTGGCGAAACCATATCGACTGTAGTCGTGTCGAACTTATTTCAATCGCACGGCATTAAAAGTATTGCAATCACTGGATTCCAAGCAGGAATACTCACAAATGATCGATACGGAAATGCAGATGTTCAGTCCGTGAATCCTGCGCGCATACTTCAGCTGATCGAAGAGGGTTTCATCCCTATTGTGGCTGGTTTTCAAGGCATCAGTCAAAGTGGTGACATTACGACCTTAGGCAGAGGGGGTTCAGATACGACTGCGGCACTTTTAGGTGTTGCGCTAGATGCAGAAGAGGTGGAAATTTACACGGATGTGGATGGCGTTATGACTGCTGATCCTAGACTTGTCCCTAATGCACACGTCATTGATTCCATCGCATTCTCTGAAATTTATCAAATGGCTATTGACGGTGCAAAAGTAGTGGATTATAAGGCTGTATCTATTGCAATGGAAGGCAATAAGAATTTAAGAATCAAAAATACCTTCAATGACACTAAAGGCACTTTGATTTCTGAAAACATAGAATATGAGGCTGTGGATTACAATTCGGATTATTTGCTGTTCACTGCCTTTACCCATAAAAATCACATTCTTCAAGTGACATTATTTATCAGTGGACATGAGGAAACAATCAATGAACGCCTCCTTGATAATTTTGAAAAAGCAGGCATCAGCATGGATATGATCAATTTTTTCACTGAAGAAAAAATATTTACAGTCCACGACAGTAAAAAAGAAGCTTTAATTGAAATTTTAGAAGACCTCTCTATACCGTATCAAGTGGTAGATCAACTTTCAAAAATTACGGCGGTAGGCCACCGTATACATGGCATACCAGGGGTAATGAAACGGATTATCGTCGCGCTTTCCAAGGCTCATATTGAGATTTTACAAACATCGGACAGTAACACAACCATCTCTTGCCTCGTCAAGACAGAGGATGCCGTAAAAGCGCTGAATACGCTTCATGACACGTTTAAAATATAAATCATAAAGGGGCTGTATCAAAAGTTTTCGCTTTTGATACAGCCCCTTTGAATGAGCATTATAAAGCCAGCAAAAGTTCTCGAATGACTTTAGAAGCGACAGCTGTAGAGACGCCACTGGCATCATAATCAGGAGAGAGCTCAACCACATCTGCACCGACGATATTGAGTGTGGAAACACATCGAATGGCTTGAATCAGCTCAACAAAGGATATGCCACCGGGCTCAGGCGTTCCTGTGCCTGAAAATATAGAAGGGTCTAGAACGTCTAAATCGATGGTGATGTAGACTGGGTTGTTGCCTATTTTGAGAACAGCTTGATCTAGTGTCTCTGTGTTATAGCGGTGGAGGGAGACGTGATGCTCCTTTTCTGCCCATTGAAATTCTTCTTTTGTGCCAGAGCGAATACCAAATTGAAAAATCCGGTTGTCTCCAAGCTTATCCCACGCTTTTCGAATAACGGTGGCATGAGACAAGGGCTCACCCAAATAGTGTTCCCTTAAATCCGTATGGGCATCAAAATGAATGATGTGAAGATTTGGATGTAAATCGTGAAGCGCTTCTATGACGGGAAGGGAAACTAAATGTTCTCCACCGATCATAAAGGGTTTTTTAGCATCCTTTAGGACGATGTCGGCAAACTGCCGTATTCTTTTGAGGACTTCAACACTGTTACCATATGGAAATTCAAGGTCTCCAGCATCATGAATCGCTTTGTCTGTCAAATCTGAATCGGAGTAGGGACTAAAAGTCTCCAGTCCGTAAGAGTCAAATCGGATTTTGAAAGGTGCAAATCGTGAGCCAGCACGATATGAGCTTGTCCCGTCATAAGGGGCGCCGAATAGGACGATTTCGGATGCATCGAAATCACTTTCACAGCCTATAAATTGATATTTATTATGCATGTCCATTTTAAAATCTCCTTTTGTGAGGGGTAATTATACTCCTCTAACTTTATACACTTGAACGAATGCTGTCAATGAACATTTATACCCACTGCGCAACCTGTGATGTGTATTCGAAAATGTCCTAAAATACCACAGCATGCGAATGGCATAGTGAATCGAAAGGGTTGTTCGGCGCTTCGCGTGGGACAGTAGTGGGATGGTCGTATTCGGGTGATTGTTTAGGGGTCTCAACCAGTTCCAATCACATGACGCTTAAGATTCGTGTACTTTAATAAAGGATTAGGGTGTCAAAAGCAAGCTTCTCAAATATTCATACTGCATATAGTTCCAGTTGAACAAACCGGAACTATATGCAGTATGAATAGGATCAACTAAGGGCTTTTGACACCCTAACCAATCTGCTATTCAGAAGACAGAATCCCTTGCGTTACAATAGGACATTATGCTTATCGTTCAGATGAATATTTATACCCAATGCGCAACCTAGACAATAAGAGAAGCATAAATTATAATAGACATGTTGTATAGAGTGCGCAGTTGGGCATAAGAAAAATGAATTTAATAGGAGGATACTCATGTTTACCATATTAGCAGCGAAAGAAAATGATTTGAGCAGCGCGAAAAAATGGTTTGAAGAACAGGCTATAGAAGTAAATGTACTTGAGGAATTATTGCCATTCATTATGTTTCTTCGAGTTGAAGAGACTATAATGGGCTATATCGCCTATGTTTTCAACGACGATGATACTTGCGTTTTGACCCAACTCTATGTTTGCCCACAAATTAGGGGACATAAGTATGGGGATACCCTTGTGAGAAGTGTGATGAATCTTTTGTCACGCCGTGGATTTGATGTTCTATTGGCGAAACGAGAAAGTGCTTTTTCTGAATTTCTTGTGCATTTTGGATTTGACAATGCACCTCATGAGGACTATTTAAGCATTCCTTCTATAGATGCTTTTTTCAAGCAGCCCTGTAAAGGGAGCAAAGGGTAGTATG
>JBBRGL010000253.1:0-4216 GCA_038240675.1 Peptostreptococcales bacterium | reverse complement strand
TATCGCAAGCGTTTACTACGACGGACGTCTAGGGGAGACCACCTATGCAGTCGAAGGGGAAATAAACACCGTTGAGCTTTTGCTCAAGCGGCAATATATGATCGAAAAAGGTGTTCTAAACGATTTTATCGACGTGGATATTTCAACTTCGGATACTTTCCTTCAAGCTGCACTGGGTTCTCATGCAGGTGAAAAATTAAAAGATATTGTTTCTACCATACAGGCAGAACAAAATGCCATTATCCGAGCGGATATCAACAAACCCCTTATTGTTCAAGGCGTGGCTGGCAGCGGAAAAACCACCATAGCGCTGCACCGTATAGCCTATTTGATCTACACCTACGCGGCGACATTTAAGCCTGAGAATTTTATGATTCTGGCGCCTAACAGCTTATTTCTAGATTATATCTCTCAAGTGTTACCAGAGCTTGGAGCTGACAAAACACGCCAAACGACCTATACGGATTTTATGATGCAGATTTTAGGCAAAAAACACAAAATGACCAATCCGCATCAAAAACTTTTGACGTTGATTGAGAAGAGTCCTCTTGAAACGGTCTCGGTAGAACAAGCGTTGATCCGAAAAGCGTCCGCTTTTAAAAACAGCATGCATATGAGAACTGTCATTGAAACTTTTGCACGCCATAAAACGGCTAAATTCTTGCCGAAAAATGACCTTAAAGTTAATACTAAAATACTGCTCAGTCACAAGGATTTAGAACTGCTCTTTTTTGACCGCTATGCCTACTTGCCAATCTATAAACGTATTGAAAAAATTAAGCAGTACATGATGAAAATTCTCAAAGAGAAATTAGGGCCAATGCTGGAAGCGTCTGAGGCGTTTTATGATCAAAAAATCCATAGAATGCGCATGCGTGAGACAGAATCAGAAGACAGACGTCTTCGTTTAGTGGCATTAATTGACGCTCGAGATGCTGAGTTGAGTGCCATCAAGGCAGAAGCAAAAAAATGTATCAAAGCCTATTTTCAAAAAATCGAAAAGAAAAATATCTATGATTACTACAAAGAACTTATTTTTGATGCAGATCGATTGGCCCACTACAGTGCATTTTGTGAAGAACCTGCAGTCTATGCGCGTATTTCCAAGGATGCAAGGCTCTGTTTCACCCAAGGACAAATAGAATTAGAAGATTTAGCAGCTTTGGTGTATCTTCAAAAGTTCTTTTTCGGGTTTGGTGAGAATCTGAATGTTCATTATGTAGTTATCGATGAGGCACAAGATTTTAGTGCTTTTCAGTTTTTTGTGCTGAGAGAAATCCTTCAGACAGATCGGTTTACAATCCTAGGGGATTTATCGCAGGGCATTCATATGTATCGTTCAATTCAGAACTGGGACTTTGTGCGGCACGGCATCTTTAAAGAAGAGGCTACTTATCTGACCCTTGAACAGAGCTACCGAACGACTATAGAAATTATGGATCTGGCAAACCGTGTTTTAAAGCACATTAAGCGTAATGGCATTTTGTTCGCAAAGCCTGTGGTTCGCCATGGAGAGGTGCCATTGGTGGCGCAGTATAAGAAAAAAAGTCAGGTTGTGGAGGCTGTAATGAAGCAAATCCACACTTATAAAAACGAAGGTTTCACGACTATTGCGGTCATCAGCAAAACCCCCGCAGAAGCCAAAAAAATGCATCAGTTACTGGCGACTACGTGCCCTCATGCCATCAGTTTAATGGACGATCACGTACTGCACTATGACAACGATATCGTCGTTATTCCATCGCACCTTGCCAAGGGTCTGGAATTTGACGCTGTAATCGTGTTTACAATTGAAGAGATCTTTAGACTGGATGAACTGGATATCAAGTTGCTCTATGTGGCCATAACAAGGCCATTGCACCGATTGTCAGTGCATTGTATTGAAGGGACAATCCTCGCCATAGTGCAAAATTCAACCAACTCCGATTAACATCCTAACCTTAATGGGTTAGAGTATGACTTCGTTGATTCTCTTCCTAATCTTGGCATCAAAATTGCATAATAAACGTTTTCCTCTTTAGGGGCTTTGTGCTATAATGGTGAAGGGCGCTTTTGCCTGAAAATCAACTTATGCATGGATTGGAGGGTCAGATGAAGCTTAATTTCAATCTAAATTTAGAACTGTCTCAGAAGCTTATAATGACGCCAGAGCTTCGACAGGCTATCGAAATATTGCAATTTAATTCACTGGAATTGTCTAAATTTGTACAAGAAGAGCTTATGGTCAATCCCGTGATTGAAATGAACAATGAAAGTGATGCAAATCAAAGCTTCGAAAAAGAAGCGATAATTCTCAAAAAGCTTGAATCCATCGATTGGAAAGCAGTCGCCCAAGATTATGATCATAGTCGGGTCAAGAATATACACAGAGACGTTGAAACCCGCGAAGAGTTCAACCTTGAAAACATGGTTGCAATGGAAGATAATTTAACGGATTTCCTGTTGTCGCAACTACAATTTGCTGTTTTGGATTCAAAATATATTCCCGCTGGGCGGTATATCATCCAAAATATCGACCACAATGGCTATCTTAAATTGGATTCAAGCGAAATCGAAAACCGCTTCAAATTCACGGTGGATGAGGTAGAAGATATTATTCAAACCATTCAAACCTTTGAGCCCCACGGCGTGTGTGCCAGGGATTTGGCAGAGTGCCTTTTGATTCAAGTACAAATGAAGGGTATTTGTGATCTACTTGTGATTCGCATCATTGATAAACACCTAAATGATTTGGCCTACAATCGACTTAAACTCATCGCTAAAATTTGTGGCGCAAGCGAACACGATGTTCAAGAAGCTGTGGATATCATACGCTGTCTTGAACCCAAGCCTGGAAGGCTTTTTTCGTCTCTTCAAGATATCAAATATGTTGTTCCGGATGTGACCGTTGAAAAAACGGAAGAAGGGTACATTATTCTCGTCAATGATTCTACAGCGCCTAAACTACAAATCAGCGCTTTTTACCAACAGATGCTCAGCAGTAATCAAGAATCAGAAACGACAGAGTATATCCATCACAAACTCAACACTGCCCTAAAGCTCATTAAGAGCATTGAACAGCGCCGCAACACTATATATCGGGTGGTTCAAGCCATTCTGAATTTTCAAAAGGACTTTTTTGACAGAGGGACAATCCATTTAAGAACTTTAAATTTGAAAGATATAGCTGACGAAATTGGCGTTCATGAATCCACGGTGTCAAGAGCCGTTAACGGTAAATATATGCAGTGTCATAGAGGTCTATTTGAAATGAAGTACTTCTTTCAAAGCGGCGTCAATAGCACTTATGGAGATGGCATTTCCTCGGAAAGCATCAAAATTATCATTAAAGAGCTCATCGACAAAGAAGACGCAAACCAACCCATCAGCGATCAAGATATTTCCAATGAAATCAACAAAATCGGGATCAAAATTTCACGCCGAACCATCGCCAAATACAGAGATGAGCTTAAAATTCAAAGTTCCTCTAAGCGCAAACGATACGAATAAGGATGCAGTAGTGCGAATGTTTTCAAAAAGCTGAGCTTATGCTCAGCTTTTTTGTGGGACGCTGCGCGTGGGACGGTGGTTGGACAGTTGTGGGAGCGCCTGTGGCGCTGTAAGACCCCAATGCATTGTGGGACGGTTGTGGGACGGTGGTGGGACAGTTGTTAACGCGCCTGTGGCGCTGTAAGACCCCAATACATTGTGGGACGGTGGTGGGACGGTTGTGGGACAGTTGTTAACGCGCCTGTGGCGCTGTATAAGACCCCAATGCATTGTGGGACGGTGGTGGGACGGTTGTTGGACAGTTGTTAACGCGCCTGTGGCGCACTGTAAGACCCTAAAGCAATATCCCGGATACGACTGTCCAACAACTGTCCCACTATTGTCCCACAAATGCCTTACCACTGTCCCACAAATGCCTTACCGCTGTCCTACAACGGAATAGCAACAAAATTCTGCATTTTTTGCAATTCGCACTTGCTTCCTGCCGGGTATTTTGGTAAACTGTCCTTGGAAGTTTTTTTTTAGCTTTCGGTGGGACATAATTCGTACGAATGGACATCAAACGTCCCGGATGGGAGAAAAATCATGACGGAGTTGCTTAAGGAAACCATTGACAATATGAAAGCGATGATGCCAGAGATTGAAGATATTTTCAATTTGAGGTATAGAATACTCTATCTTATCAGTTATTTACAGCCAATCGGTAGGCGAAATCTTTCTATGAAAC
>JBBRGL010000252.1:0-4225 GCA_038240675.1 Peptostreptococcales bacterium | reverse complement strand
CCCCGCCTAATCGCTTCGCTGGCCGAACGCTCCTTTGGAGCGCTAAAGAGTGTAAGAATAAGATAAAACGTTTTAAAAATCAATAAAATAAAAGGGGCTGTATCAAAAATATCAATTTTTGATACAGCCCCCCATATTTTTATGCGCTGAATAGGCGAGATGAAAATTTCAAACCCATCAAGCGGGTGAAGGTGCAGGAGCGAGTACGCCGTTGAAGTAGGTTTCTGCTTCGGTGACCATTTCATTCATGAGTGCTTTGACGGTCATGATGTGATTGACTTTAAACACGTTGTGTCCTACAAACACAAGGCCGTTTTCGACATCGCCTGTGACGGATGATACGAGGGCGTCGGTGATGCAGTAAGGAATCGTCGCGGGTTCACACCCTCTCAAGCAGCGGTAGCAGCCTTTGACCTTTTGGTTTTCTATGCTGACGCGCTTAACGAAGGCGTTATTGAGGGCGCGTCCGGGCATGCCAACAGGACTTTTGATGATTTTGACATCTTCTTCTTTGGCGTTGATATAGGCTTCTTTGAAATTAGGATGGGCATCGCATTCTTCCGTAGCGACAAAACGAGACGCGATTTGGACGCCTGCAGCACCTATTTCGAGGTACTCTGCAATGTCCTTGCCGTCGAACACGCCGCCTGCGGCGATGACGGGGATTTTGGTCTGGTATTTTTCTTCATAGGGAATAATGGCGCTGAGAACTTCTTGTACCAATTCTTTAAGGGACTTAAAGTTTTCGTTGATCAGGTCTTCGAAATCAAATCCCAGATGACCACCAGCGAGGGGGCCTTCGACGATGATTGCATCAGGAATACGGTTGTAAGAACGATCCCAAATTTTAGAAATAGTGGCTGCTGCTTTGCCTGAAGAGACAATAGGAATAATTTTTGTGGAAGAGCCTTGCACCAATTCCGGGAGATTCTTTGGAAGGCCTGCACCAGAAATGATGATGTCTACTTTTTCTTTGACAGCTGTTAAAACCAAATCAGAATAGTTCTGCGCGGCAGCAAGAAAATTGACACCAATAATGCCAGTAGGGCTGAGGCTTCTCGCTTCTCTAATTTCTTTGATCAGGCCCACTGTATTGGCATGGTGATTGTCTTTCTTGAAATCAGGCTCTTTAAAGCCGTTTTGAGCGCCTGAGATGATGCCGATGCCACCTTCGTTGGCGACAGCTGCAGCGAGTTTGGCAAGGCTTACACCTACGCCCATACCGCCTTGAATAATGGGAACGCGTGCGATTAAATCGCCGATTTTGAGTTCAGGTAATTTCATTTGATCATCTCCTATGCATGGAATAATTTCAGTATAAGCCATGGGGGAGTCGGTGTCAATGCTAGCTAATAGTATCAGGTGCTAAAGATGTAGAAACAAGCAAAACGGTAATTTCAAGAGATTGCCATTTTGCTTGTTTTAAACACAAATTTATGGTACGCTATTACTATCATAAAGAGTATTGTTTCTGTGTTGGAATCCAATGAGTGGGTATCTGTATAGCAGGGAAACGGTGCTGTGATCCATAAGCTCTGAGCCGCAAGGACGGGGACCGATATAATAAACTGATGATTCTTAGGTCTATTTGTCGTAGCCTGAGATTTTTTTATTTGGAGGGTGCGATGGTTGGATTTATTGGTTTTGGTCATGTTGGAAAAGCCTTGGCACAAACGCTTTTAAGTAAAGGTGAGTTGCAAATTGCCTATTTTGATCCCTTTGTCCATCGTCGAGAGATACCCTCTTATTCCGAAGAAAAGGTGATCTCCATAGGTCAAATTGTTGATTTGCTCCATGACTGTCAAGTGATTTTTATAACTGTGGCAGATGATTTAATCAGTGACGTCGTGAACCTTATTGCACAGGATCGTGGTGTTATAAAGGAAAAATTATTTATTCACACCAGTGGGGTTCACTCAGTGGCTGTTTTAGAGCCTCTGGCTATAGCCGGTGGGTTCACAGCTTCTATACACCCCCTCATGGTTTTTGCCGGCCACAATCAGGCAATAAAAGACCTACAAACGGCTTATTTGACCGTTGAATATAATGTTGAAAATCAACAGTTACAAGGGATTCTCAACCAATTGGGCAACCCTTTGCTCACGGTAAACTCTGAGGATAAAGCACTGTATCATTCTGGAGCCTGTGTGCTCTCAAACTATGTGACTGTGGTTATGGCCTATGGCCTTAAAATGATGGAAAGAGCCACGGGTGCCGAGCCTGAAGATGTTTTAAAAGCGGTGTGGCCCCTTGTAATGAGCGCATTTGAGAACATAAAAACATTAGGGGTTGAGCAGGCGTTGTCTGGCCCCATGAAAAGACAGGATATACAAACACTCAATAAACATTTTGAGAGGATGAAAAAAGCCAACGAAGGACCTTTTTACCACCAGTTGGTAACGGAGACCCTGTCTTACATGAAAAAAAATGGCTATCCTCATGAGCGAATAGAGGTGTTGAACACAGAAGTGGATATTATGGCGCATTTTTCGCAGCTGCTGAAGCCTAAAGTGTTAGACATGAGTGGCAAAGCATATGCGTGGGACAACAAAAAAACACAAGTACTCTACATGAACTTTCCAGAAGCAACCCTGATTCCTGAACACAGCCACGGCGCTCAAATGGGAATAGTGCTGGAGGGCAATATCTGTATCACCATAGAGGGTCAGAAGCGTTATTACGTCAAAGGGGATGTGTATATCATCGGTGAAGGCGTTATGCACGAATCTTCTATAGAAGCAGGCTATCGAGATTTGACGATTTTCGAGGTTCTCACTTAATAAGGAGGAAAAAGATATGGCTTTTACGGTGAATGATTTTAAAGTGAAAAAGGAAAGTGGTGAAAAAATCACCATGTTGACCGCATATGATTTTAGCATGGCTAAAATGCTGGATCAGGCAGGTGTAGATACCCTTTTGGTTGGGGATTCTCTGGGCATGGTGATCCTTGGATATGACAATACCCTGTGTGTCACGATGGAAGAAATGCTTCATCATACACGTGCTGTAACGAGAGGGGCTAAAAATGCGTTTGTCATTGGTGATATGCCGTATTTGTCTTATCATATTAGCCCTGAGGAAACAGTGCGTAACGCAGGACGTTTTGTGAAAGAGGCAGGTGCGCAAGCGGTGAAGCTTGAAGGAGGAGCGGAGATGGTTCCTCATATTGAAGCTTTGATACGCGCTAAAATTCCCGTTGTAGGTCACATTGGCATGACGCCACAGTCCTACAATATGCTTGGGGGATTCAAAGTGCAAGGCAAGACTTATCAGCAGGCAGAACAGCTCATGAAAGATGCAAAAGCCCTCGAAGAAGCTGGCGTTTGCGCCATGGTCCTCGAGTGTGTTCCCGATAAATTAGCGAAACATATTACTGAGCGTATTACAGTTCCCACAATTGGCATTGGAGCGGGCAAGGACTGTGATGGTCAAGTACTGGTCTATCATGATATTTTGGGACTCTATCAAGAAATTAAACCTAAGTTTGTAAAGGTGTACGCCAATTTAGGGGAACTTATCGAGGTGGCAGTTAAGCAGTATGTCGAAGAGGTGAAACTTGGCTTGTTTCCAAATGAAGAGCATACATTTAAAATACATGATGATATTATAAAACGACTTTATTGAGGTGACTATGAGAATAATTGACAGTGTTGAAGAAATGAATAGAATTATCACAGTGATTAAAGCCCAAGGCCAGTCTATTGGATTTGTACCCACCATGGGATACCTACACGAGGGACACTTGTCTCTCATGGAATCAGCGCGCAAGCAAAATGATTGTGTCATTGTCAGTATCTTTGTGAATCCCACACAATTCGGACCCAATGAAGATTTTGACGCCTATCCTAGGAATCCCGAAGGCGATCAAGCACTAATGGTGAAAGCGGGTGTAGATTATGCCTTTATGCCAACTCTTAGTGCGCTTTATCCAGAGGGATATGTCACCTTTATTGAGGTGACGGGAGAAATCACGAAACAGCTTTGTGGACGCAGTCGACCTGTTCATTTTAAAGGGGTGACGACGATTGTTGGGAAGCTTTTTAACATCGTCAAGCCAGATAAAGCGTATTTTGGACAAAAGGACGCGCAGCAAGTGGCCGTCATCAAGAGAATGGTCAAAGATTTAGATTTTTCTGTTGAAATTATGACTGTGCCCATTATACGAGAAGCTGATGGACTGGCCCTTAGCTCTCGAAATGTCTATCTTACGCCAACGCAGAGGGCG
>JBBRGL010000251.1:0-4245 GCA_038240675.1 Peptostreptococcales bacterium | reverse complement strand
ATGGGCATCGACAAACCCGATGTGCGATTTGTGCTCCACTACAATATGCCAAAGAATATGGAAGCCTATTATCAAGAGGCTGGCCGTGCTGGCCGTGATGGACTTGCCAGCGACTGTATTTTGCTCTACTCACCTGCGGATATTGTGAAACAGAAATTGATGATGGCACAAAATCCACAGACACCAGAACGGGACCAAATGCAGCTTGAAAACCTTCAAATTCTGGTGAATTATTGCCACACCAATGATTGTTTGCGCAGAGAAATCATTCAGTATTTTGGCGAGACAAACCAGAAATCAAACTGTGGTAACTGTGGAAATTGTCAGCAAGGCTCTGAATTTGTGGATATGACCCTAGAATCTCAAAAGATCCTCTCTTGTATATACCGAACAGAACAGCGGTTTGGGGTCAACACTATTATTCAAGTCCTTAGAGGGTCCAAAAATAAAAAGATCATGGACTGGGGACTGGACAAAACCTCTACCTATGGCATCGTCACCAATTATTCAGAAGGGGCGCTTAGGGAGCTTATTATGCACTTGATTGCGAGGGGTTTTGTGAGTATGACAGCAGACCAATTTCCTGTACTAAAGCTCCACGAAAGTTCAAGAAGTGTACTGAAGGGTCTAGAGACAATACTGGTGCGAAGAGAACACGTAGAAGTTGAAACCCTCAAAAAAGCGAAAAAAGGACTTTCTATAAATGACTCCGTGGATTCTGAGCTCCTCCTTCGCCTTCAAGACAAAAGAAAGTTAATCGCCGCAGAAAAGCACGTTCCTCTTTATGTTATTTTCCACAATACAGCTCTTGAAGAAATGGCCCAGAGAATGCCTGAGACTCAAGATGACTTTATGAAAATAAAAGGCGTCGGGGATAAAAAATTCGAAAGTTACGGCAAAAGTTTTATGGCGGTGGTCAGTGCGTATATAAAAGAGAAGGGCTTGACCAAAAAAAATGTCATCGAAGAGGCTGACGATCTATCTCCGAAGATGCCAAAAGAACCCGAAAAAGACAGGTACCAAAGCACTTATGATGCCTATTTGGAAGGGATGAGCCTAGCGTCTATAGCGGATAAAAGAGCGTTGACCCAAACAACCATTGTCAATCATCTCAAGAAATTATCCGATGAGGGGAAGACCATTGATTGGCAGCGGTTTATCAGCAAAGAGAGAGAAGAAAGCATAAAACAAGCGGTGAAGCGCGTTGGACAAAGTTCAGTCAAGGCCATTAAAGATCAGTTGCCTGAAACGGTATCCTATTCGGATATTCACCTGTATCTAGCCAAATTGTAGAGCGTTACGAGGAAGGACAAACTATGAGCGGAACAAAGAGAACAGAACTGGCTATTGGAAACCTGGTCAAGGTCGTCCAGAAGGAGCATCAGCGGAGCGGTCAACTGACTGAAGGCGTTGTATCAAAAATTCTCACCAATTCGCCCAATCACCCTCACGGCATCAAAGTCATGCTTGTGGGTGGCGTGGTTGGACGCGTGAAGGAAATACTTTAGAACATTCAAAAAGCGGGCAAACTGTGTTTTTGTAAAAAAACACAGTGTACCCGCTTTTGCGTTAATCGTTCATCAATCATACGCCTTAGAGTTTGAACTGTTTTGCGATGGCTTCCACTTCTGCTGACATAAGCTTGAGGCTTTCGCTCATACGTGCAATTTCGTGGATGGAAGCAGTTTGTTCCTCGGTAGAAGCGGACGTTTCTTCCGTAGAAGCTGCATTTTCTTCTGCGATGGCAGATAGGCCACTGAGAATTTCAAGAATGGTATTTTTGCTGAGTTCCATGTTTTTCGCTGAGGTATTCATATCACTGAGGCCCCCAACCATAAGAGTCACAGCTTTGATAATGGACGCGTAGCGCTCTGCGGTTTGATTGACTGTGACGCCCTGTTCTTTCAGGGTAGCACTTAAATCATTGACGATGCGAACAGAGTTTTCAGCATCTTGATTGAGGGTTTTGACAGCAAGGTCAATTTCATCAGTTGATCGTCTAGATTCCTCTGCGAGTTTTCTGACTTCCTCTGCAACGACTGCAAATCCTCTGCCGGCGTCACCTGCACGCGCGGCTTCAATGGAAGCGTTGAGGGCGAGGAGGTTTGTTTGATCGGATATAGCGGTGATTAGGCGCGTAACTCCTTTGATCCGGTCGACGCTCTCTTTGGTTTTATTGATCCCTTCAGAAATGCGGTTCATTTCTCTGTGAGATTCGTCGGTCTTCGTACTGAGTTCCTCAAACACGATTTTGCCATCATTGAGGGTGGTCATGACATTTTGTGCTTCTGCGTTGATGGTTTTTAAATTGACCAGGTCTTTTTCAATGAGTGTTCCGAGGTCGATGGCTTTATAAGAGCCACTTTCTGTATCTTTTGCTTGCTCAGTAGCGCCTTTGGCTATCTCTTCAACTGTTTTTGCAATATCCTCGGAATTGATGGCCGCTTGCTCAGTGACATCGTGGAGTTCATTGGCGGATTTGTTCATGTTAAAGGCCAATTGTTGCATGTTTTTGGCTATATCCCTTAAGCTATGCTGCATGGTACTAAATGCATTGGCCATTTCACCCAATTCATCGTTTTTCTTAAGCAGCTTAACGTCAAGTTCACTGCTCAAATCACCCGATGAAATAATGGAAGCAGAGTGAGACATGAGGCTGATGGATTTTGTGACGGCGCCTATATAAAGGAATGAAATAGAGGCGATAATCAAAAGTCCAACGATGGATAATACAAACGTAATATTTCTGAGGGCGACTGCCGTATCAGAGAGTTCGGATACAGGAATAGTCGCGCCGAAAATCCAAGGAAGAACATCATCGCCTAAAAAGATAGGCGAGAAAATTTTGTAGGAATTGCTTTTTAAAGTGCTTGAATAATCTGTATTCGCCACTAACGTGCCCTTGCTCATTTGAGAGATGATGTCAGCACCTTTTCCGTCTGCGAATGCATCGTCAATTTTGCCGATTTTATCTGCTTTTGGGTGGGCGATGGTCATGCCATTGTTAAAGAGGATTTTGGCAAAGCCCGTATCAAAGAGCTTGATGGCATTGTTTTTAAGGAGGAGCTGATCAACTGCAATATCCACGCCGACGACGCCTACAAATTTGTCTTTGATCATGACGGGAACCGAGATCGTGACCATATTTACATCTTTGCCACCAACTTTATAGACCATAGGCTCAGTAATGTAAATTTTGCCTGTCTTTTTTGGTTCAAGATAATAAGCATCTGTGTCGTAAGCATAGCAGCGGTCAATGCCAAGTTTATCGCCATCGCGGAAGGCCAGGGACACATAGCGCCCTATCTCATCTGAATCTGACCGAGTTGTCGATGAGGCATCAAGACCATCAAAGGCATTGGGCTCCCAAACAACCCAGACGTCCACAGCTTCTTTTTCTGAAGCAAGTACAGAGAGAAGCATTTCATTGGTCACATCCCTGGTCAATGCTTTTTCGATGACGCCTGCTTTAAGGGTTTCACTCAGGATCCTAGCCACAGTCACATGATGAATCAAAAAATCAGAGACGACTTGGCTCTCATAATGTGCCCGTTCTTCAATATAAGCCTTCGATGCATCAAGTGCTGCGTTGTAAGAAAGCATGGACGTTACAGCAGCCAATACCCCCATAACAACCACCAATGGGAGTATAATAGCAAGCATCATTTTGAGTCTCAAACTCGTTTTTTTCATACAATGTCCTCCTCTAATAGAGTAATTTTCTATTTATGATTAGGGCGTCAAAAGTAAGTTTCTCATATATTCAAACCACATATAGTTCCAGTTGAACAATCCGGAACTATATGCAGTATGAATATGATCAACTAAGAACTTATGACACTCTAATCATTTCTTATATACCACTCAAAACGATTTCAAAACACATTCTTTCATCTGGATGGCACATTTGGTATAATAAGCACATATAATAGCCTCAAAGAACGTCTAAACTGGGGGTAAAGCGCCATGACAAAGAAAGAACGCTATCCATTACTCGAAATTAGAGCGCGCGCTGTTTTAGGCAATACAAAAGCTGTGGTGGAGCTCTGTCGTCACAATAATATTGCAGTAGCGGGAGTCATCAAAGGGGTCAACGGACTTGAACAAGTGGCGGAGATTATGGTACAAGGTGGATGTGCACAGATTGCAAGCTCTCGCGTGGACCAACTGATCCATTATAAAAAAAAGCATCCTGAAACAGAAACCATGCTCCTTAGAATCCCGATGCAGTGCGAAATGGATACC
>JBBRGL010000250.1:0-4247 GCA_038240675.1 Peptostreptococcales bacterium | reverse complement strand
TTTGGTGCATTCGGAAGTTTTTTAATGAGTTCGGGCAATTTAGACAAATCAGACATATTGCGAATTGAAATACTGATACCCAAATACACGAGAAATCCATAGATGGCGAAGGAGAGGATGCCTGAAAAAATATTGGTCCCTAGAAGGCCCCTCAATAATCCACTGAGTAAGAATGCAATTATAAGCCCAATAATGAGTCCTATGGTCCCTGTTACCATTTGAGAAAACGGTATCTTTTGAAGTTCTTTTTCCGTCGCTTTGACAAATTTTAGACTTTGCCTTTTGATCCACGGTGATGCCATAAAAAAAATAAGAAAAAATATGAGTGCGATTATGAGGCTTAAAATAAATTCTGTTGTTGCTTCATTCAATCCAAAATTGAGAACTTGATGCGTGATTCCAGTGAGTTTTAGGAGTATACCTATTGCATAGCCAATAGTCGCCCCCAAAAAACCAATGAATAGCCTAACGAATGACTTGAACATTTTTTGTTTCCCCCTTTCACTTCAATTTTAGTTTACTTCTTGTGTTACGTTTCTACTCTCCAGTGTATCAAATATACCCACTTTTGAGTATTTCAGTTGCTTTACAAATAAAAACATTTTGTGAACAACACCTTCATAAAAATCCCCCGTACTTGATAACTTAAGCGGACTAACTCCAAGGTGTTTATAGAGTCAAACTGCTCACGTGATTAAGTGCGAGGGTCGTGGTTATCGAACACGCCTATCCATCAATAAAGGTAGAATGCTCGTTGTACGTGTGAGAAGTCTAACGAATTGTATTGTCTACAATGCGTTCGATATCTTTTTCATTTTGGTTGCGAACAAGTGCTAATTCACTGACGAGAATTTGCTTTGTGCTACTGAGCATTTTGCGTTCCCCAGTGGAAAGACCTTTTTGACGGTCAAGAATTTGCAAATCTCGCACAACTCGGGCAACATCGTGGATATCCCCCGTTTTGACCAATTCGAGATTGTCTCGATAGCGTCTGTTCCAGTTTGATGAAAGTTCGGATTGTTTGTCTTTCAAAATCTCAAAGACCTCAGTGACAATATGTTCAGTCACTATTCCCCGCACACCAAGACGTTCTATATTCTCAGTGGGGAGCATGACCTTCATATCCTTGGTCGGCAATCTGAGAATATAGTAATTCTGCGATGCGCCAAGTATTTCTCTTTCCTCTATACCTTCGATAATTCCAGCACCATGCATAGGATAGACTACTCGATCTCCAATTTCATACATTATAAAAGCCTCCATTCCACCTGTACCTTTATTATACCTAAGGCCGCTAAAAGAGTCAAGAATATATTCTACCAAACATTTAAAATGAAGTCAACATTTTTATTTGCAGATTAAAGATGTCCCATTGTCTTTTCCACTATACGCCTCAAACCCGTTACAATGGCTTGCGCGCGTACAGATCCTATCCCGTCGACTTCCTCGAGTTCATCCGTGGTGGCAAAGAGGATTTTCGAAAATCCTTCAAAATGTTGAACAAGTTTTTTGACGACAGATGTTGGAAGCCTTGGAATTCTTGTCAAGAGCCTATAACCCTTTGATTCAATTCCAGATCCTAACGCAGAATTTTCTATATCAAAATTCAGCATACGGGCGATGCGGTCTGATTCTAAAAGCTCATCGGTGTCAAGGCTAGCCAGTTGGTTCAACATTTCAAAACTGGATTCTACACCAGCGCCTAAATAATCTAAGAATATATTGTTTATATCCTTGTAGAGGCGCACCAAAAGCTCGTTCATCTGCATGCTGATGAGTCGTCCTTCTGTCCCAAGTTCAACAATTGTACCATCAATTTCTGCGGCCATTCTAAACACCATTTCAAAACGTTGTATAACACGGCACACGTCATGAACAGTCACCGTATTTTCTATTTCAAGCACCGCCAAGTCCTCAAGCTCTTCATCAAGATGAGAATAATACTTGTCCAAGGTTTGCATGCCTTGGTTGGCACTGGCGAGAAGAGAAACCACGTCTCTGAGCACGTATTTGCGTGCCCCTTTGTAGATGGTGATCATATCCCGTCTCTGAGAGATAGAAATCACGATACACTCCGTTTGTTTTGCAACGCGTTCAGCCGTCCGGTGACGAATGCCTGTTTCTAGAGTCGGTATATATGAGTTTGGATTGAGTTCAACATTTGCGTGGAGTATGCGCTTATAGTCACTGCTGATAATTACCGCGCCGTCCATTTTAGCCAGTTCATAGAGTGAATACGGTGAAAAATCTGTATCCATGTGAAAGCCTCCGTGCACGATCCGGTCCATTTCTTCGCTTTCACCCACAACTATAAGGGCACCTGTTTTTGCACGCCTGACGTTTTCAAGACCTTCTCTTAAAGCTGTACCCGGTTGTACAAGGCGTATTAAATCCAGTAATTCTCGATCTTGAAAACGATTGAGCATAGTGTACTCCTTTATCTAAATAGAATCTCTAATGCTTCACCGATGGATTTGACACCGATGATTTCAACATTTTTATTCACAAGCCCTTGAACGTTGACCTGAGGGATTAGTACACGCTCATAGCCCATTTTTGAAGCTTCGTTGATTCTGGATTCAAGACCACTGATGCCTCGTACTTCGCCCGTCAACCCGACTTCGCCTAAAACCAAAGTTTTGGGGTCTATTGGCACATTGCGGTAGCTTGAAACAATAGCTGTGGCAATGCCTAAATCGACAGCAGGTTCATCCACATGGATACCCCCGATGACATTGATGTATATGTCCGTGTCATAGAGTGGCATCCCCATGATTTTTTCTAAAACTGCAATGAGTATGGAGAGCCGGTTGTATTCTACCCCCATGGCAAGACGCCTTGGTGTTCCAAAATTTGTTCGGGACGTCAGCGCCTGAAGTTCTATGAGCACTGGCCTTGTCCCTTCGATACTACAGATGACGACAGATCCTGGCGCATGGATTGGACGATTGAGAATAAATGCCTTAGATGGATTTGAAAGCTCCACAAGTCCCAAATGAGACATTTCAAAAAGTCCCACTTCATTGGTTGATCCAAAGCGATTCTTCACAGCTCTGAGTATACGGTACTGATGATGCTTGTCACCTTCAAAATAAAGCACTGTATCCACAATATGCTCAAGGACCTTAGGTCCTGCTATGGCACCGGTTTTCGTCACATGACCTACGATGAAAACAGCAATATTCTCTTGCTTTGCCAGGTGCATCAAAAGACTTGTGGATTCTCTCACTTGGGACACGCTTCCCGGAGCTGATGAAATAGTCTCATTATAGATTGTTTGTATAGAATCAATGACCATCAGTTCAGGTCTCAATCTTTTAGCAGCATCTATGATTGTAAAAAGATGGTTTTCGGCCATGAGAAACAAATTGTCTGAATGGACACCCAATCGGTCTGCTCTCAATTTGGTTTGATTCAAGGACTCTTCGCCTGTGACATACAGCACTTTGTGTTGTAGACTCACTTTATCAGAAGCCTGCAACAACATGGTTGATTTACCGATTCCAGGGTCGCCACCTACAAGGACGAGAGACCCCCTCACAATGCCACCGCCCAGAACAATATCAAGCTCTTTGATGCCCGTCTGGAACCGCATAGCATCTTTTGAGACGACCTCAGTGACGCGTATGGGCTCATTCTGTCTGAGAGGTTGTTGGCTTCCTGTCGCTGCTGTAAGTTCTTCCACGAAGGATTCCCACGAATTGCACTCAGGACATTTCCCAAGCCACTTTGGCGAAATGCTCCCACAATTTTGACAAACGTATTTAACAGTATTTTTACCCATTTTTCGCACTTCCAATCTCTCGCATTTTTCTAAATTCTATATGATTTTTCACCAAAATACCTTGAAGCGCCATACCTTTTAAAATATGACCTTTGAGTATATCTTCTGACAGTGCATCCTCAATTTCTTTTGTCAAAACGCGTTTCAACGCTCTAGCGCCATATTCCTCAGAATACCCCAGTTTGATCAGGTGTTCTTTGGCGGACAGTGATAAGGAAATATGAAGTTCAAGGGCTAGAAGCCTTTGATTCAAATCTTCTATGAGAATATCCAAAATTTTATATAGGTTTTCTTTTGACAACTGAGAAAAAACCACAATATCATCAATACGGTTCAAAAACTCTGGCTTAAAGCCCTTTTTCAAAGCCTCCAAAAGTCTTTCCTTTACCCCTTCATAGACGCCACTGCCCTCACCCAGATTAAATCCAACAACCTTTGATTTTTTCAGCTGATCTGCACCAAT
>JBBRGL010000249.1:0-4262 GCA_038240675.1 Peptostreptococcales bacterium | reverse complement strand
CCTGTACCACAGCGTGTTTGACAGGCGAATTGTACTTTATTTGCCGAGAAAACGCCGGAGGCAGCGGCTTTGTGGTTTTCAAAAGATGCTGGGCTCACCTTGCATCGTGCAAATTGTACGGATCCTGATGACACAGATTTTAAGCTACTCGGGTTCTCTGTAATGGTTCCTTATGAGGATTGAAATCTTTGCGTATTGAGGGCAGTTCGCGGTGCTCACTTCAATGGTTAAATCGCCTACGCGATTTATATCCTTAAACAGATCCCTGATACCGGATTCCAGATACCTAATCCCTAATCCCAGATACCTATCTACATCCTCACCAGACATACAAACCCGAGGGGGAGGAATTTAGTGAAAGTAGTTGCCTAACGCCCAGAAGCCGCGTCCCTGCGCCACAGCGTGTTTGACAGGCGGATTTTACTTTATTTGCCGAGAAAACGCCGGAGGCAGTGGCTTTGTGGTTTTCAAAAGATGCTGGGCTCACCTTGCATCGTGCAAGGTGCACGGCAACCACTTTCACAGATTTTAAGCTGCTCGGGTTTTCTGTAAGGGTTCCTTTTGAGGATTGAAATCTTGGCGAGGGTGGGGCAGTTCGCAGTGTTCACTTAGATGAGCCTATGAAACTACTTCAACAGGAATTGAGAGAACCTGCAGTATACAACACCATTATCACAATGATTGCGACGGGTTCTAGTAAAATCAATGAAATTGCGACACGGTCTCATGAAGAACGTTCAAAAATATCGAAGTATTTAACGACGCTCATGAATTTGAAAATAATTGAAAAGGAACATCCAATCGGCGAGGACCCTCATAAAAAGTACAGGGAATTTAGGGTGTCAAAAACCCTTAGTTGATCCTATTCATACCGCAAATAGTTCCGGATGGTTCAACTGGAACTATTTGCGGTATGAATATTCGAGAAACTTACTTTTGACACTCTAATCATTCATACAACAAGAAAATTCTCTACTGTGAATGTAAGTGGACAAATAGCGTCAATCATACAAAAATACTCAGCACGTTGATAGAAAACTCTAAGAATATCCACCCTGAGGGTTATACGGCGTATTGTATGCTCTTTTTAAAATCGCCTAATTGTTCGACTGATCAACGTGTTTTAGAAGAAGAAAATGTTTTTACGGTGAGTTTAGAGGATCTTTATGCTGGAAGCTCGATTCTGCTGACTCATGAGCTTCCCTAAGAGCAAAGACTCGCTTCCGCCAAGCTGCAAACCCTATGCCAAGCGTCAAAACCCCTACCGAACCTACCGACACCCAAAGACCCACACCAAATCCATCAGGTATAAACTTCAGTTCAATCGCGTGCTTCCCTGGAGTCAGGGGCAGTGTCACCATCGCATCCATTAAGGGTGCTATTTTTGCGGGTTTTCCATCAACTTTAGCGGACCAACCAAGGTCATAAGGGATAGAAGTGTAGAGGGTTGCAGCATTCTCGACATCGACTGTCCCTTTGATGCTGTTTGGTCCGTATTTTGTAATCTTGAGCACTTCTTTGGAGAGCGCTTCATAGACGGGTACATAGGCTTCTTTGTTAAAACTGACCAGTTCCATGTATAGCGCAACTTCTTTAGCGGGCAGCGTGTCAAAGGAGATTTGTATGGGAGTCCCTTTATCCAGAATGCCTAGGTCGATTATGTGGCCTCTTCTTGTTTGATACTTGGTTACGGTAGTGCCGACCATAATCTTGATTTCATAAATTTTGCTACTGTAGAAATAAAGGTATAGCTGGCCCAACTGGGGAGTTATATACTGAATGGCTCCATTTCCTGCTATATTTGGGTCTTGGCTCTTATAGCCATAGCGGATACCTTCTAGTAGCGTTTGTTCCATATTTGTAAAATCAAGCTTAGTCGGCAAAATGGGGCTATATACTTTTGCATTGAGACCAGTGGCACTCAGGATGAACGCTTCTTGGACATCAAAAGGATTTTTTAAATTATTGTTCAGATCAAAGAGACTATCCTTCACCATAAAACCCAGTGGCAAAGGGTACTTGACACTGTAGAGTGAAATATCATCATATGCGTCCATCCAGTTGTAACCTGCGTTATCGACAGGCTTTGACGCTAGCCTGTTCCAGAGGTACTTAATGGAAAGGAGGCCATTCATCAGCGGTGTAGAAGAAGCGTACAAATAGCGATTGCTCTCGGGAAGGGCTGCAATGCCCAAACGTTCAAGATACTTTGACACTGCGGCGTTAACCGTTGAAGAAAAAAACGAGACGCCTTTGTAACTGTAGAGGGAAGGATCATTGACGCTGTACCACCTTGCGTTCTCAACGCGGTAGAAATCTGGATCTTTGAGCCTCAAACCAGTCAGTGCCTTTTGGATGGAAACTTCCTTAGCAGGGTAAGGCGTTCGTTCGCTAATACCAGCAGTTGATGTGCCGACTCCCACTGCAATAACAACCTCTATAAACACTAAAATACACAGTGCAAAAGTCCATGCGCGTTGCGTAATAACATGTCGGCGGTAAGCCAATAAAAATCCGGTGTAGGAAAGTACAAAAATGCCGCTTAAGATAAATATATAGGGCTTGCCAAGTGACCCATAAAAAATACCACTCACTGCGAGATAGATCAAGAAGCCAGCAGCTCCAATAAGCAGGGTTTTATTACTTAGACCCTCTAGCTTCAAATACCCTTCATAAGCCAAGGTCAATACGACAAACGAGAAAACAAAAGCAAAGCGGTAGGGCACTTCGTTGGGGAAATGCAAGCCATGCCAAATATAATTCAGCGTATTGATATTAAAACTGAGGAAGAGAAATGTGAGCAACGCACCATTCAAAAGCTTACTCCGCAGGGGAATATCCTTTGACAGCCCATAGAAAATGACAAGGCAAATTGTCACAATACCGCACGCAATATTGGGAAGTCCATCTCTGATCGTAGGCGTTGAAAAAGACAGCATATTGTTGAAAATTTCGAAAGCGGAATAATAGAACTTAAAGACTTTTGGGAAAATAGAATCGGCCGCATAAGTGAGATGAAGCGCTTTGTAGGTCGGATAGAGCACAACTGCCGAAAGCCCCACAGCAAGAACAGAACTTGCAGCAACAAGGGCTGTTTTTTTAATAAAATGGAGCAAATTAAAAGCATTACTCTGCGTAAAATAAAGCACAAAGTAATAGAAAAAAACAAACTCACAGACCAGATAGCCAATGTAGTAATTACAAATCAAGGTGAGTGCCAGTGCGAGAGTGTAAAGAACATAGCGCCCTGTAGCAATAAGTGCATTCAGACCCAAAATCACAAGGGGCAGAAGGGCCACTGCATCCAGCCACATAATGTTCCAGTAATAGCCCATAGCATAACCACAAAAGGCATACAACAAACCAAAGATAAGGGTGCTGCCATCATCGCGGTCAAATTGCTTCTTTATATAATAGGCAAAAAAACCACCGGCTAGTGCAATCTTAAACACCGTCTCCAGCATCATGAACTCCCTGAGAAATTCTCTCGGAAAAAGAATACACAACAGATTAATCGGGCTCATGGCATAAGTCGCCATAACCATATAAAAATTCACACCCATGCCCATATTCCAGGAATAAAACAAAGATTCTCCAGTAGTCAGCTTACGGTGCAACTCCTGTAAAAAAGGAAAGTACTGATTCCAGCTGTCCACAATCATAATTTGCTTGTCGCCAAAAGGGTAAATGCCCTGAAGTGCAAAGGCAACGAGCATAATGACAAAAGAAAGGCCAAAGGTGAGGAGGGGATAATTGATTTTTTTATGAGATTGCAAAGGGACTGCTCCTTTCGGATTAGGAGTGTAATGATAAGGTTATTTTATCATAGGGAGAAGAGATTTCAAACCTCAACGTCACCAGACATACAAACCCGAGGGGGAGGAATTTAGTGAAAGCAGTTGCCTAACCGCCCAGAAGCCGCGTCCCTGCGGATGCTGGGCTCACCTTGCATCGTGCAAGGTGCACGGCAACCACTTTCACAGATTTTAAGCTACTCGGGTTCTCTGTAATGGTTCCTTTTGAGGATTGAAATCTTTGCGAGGGTGGGGCAGTTCGCGGTGCTCACTAAACAAGGGATAAATCGTGACCACGATTTTATATCATTTAACAGATCCCAGATCCCAGATACCTATCTACATCCTCACCAGACATACAAATTAAGATTTCAAACCTCAACGTCACCAGACATACAAACCCGAGGGGAGGAATTTAGTGAAAGCAGTTGCCTAACCGCCCAGAAGTTGTGTCCTACACCACAGCGT
>JBBRGL010000248.1:0-4318 GCA_038240675.1 Peptostreptococcales bacterium | reverse complement strand
AGGTGGCAGGCATGAAGTCTGTCATCTCTCTCTTTTCGATAAATGGCAAACCACTGCTAAAGTGAATTGTTTCTGTGATGTGAATGGAAAATGTCCTGAAACACTGTATCTTTAGAATGGCATAGCGAATCGAAAGGGTTGTTCGGCGCTTCGCGTGGGACGGTTGTGGGACGGTTGTATGGGAGTGATTGTTTTGGGGTCGAGACCTGTTTAGGTCACTTTATGCTCATGATTTGAGTGTCAAAAGTAAGTTTCTCGATTATTCATACTGCATATACTTCCAGTTGGACATTCCGTAACTATATGCAGTACGAATAAGATCAACTACGGACTTTTGACACCCTAATCAATCTGCTATTCAGAAGACATAATCCCTTGCGTTGCAAGAGGACATGATCGCTTATCGTTCAGACAAGTCACAGCTAAAGTGAATTGTTTCTTGACAGTAATTCGGGAACGTTGTAAACTATAATTGAACATATGAGCAATCGTTCATATGAAAATTATGAGGTGATTTATGACTTTGAATAATAAAGAGATGGATAAGTGTCAATGTACAATTTTACATGGGGATGTGATTGATCGCGTAAAGATGACAATGCCCCATGAAACTCATTTGTTTGAGCTTGCAGATATGTTTAAGGTGTTTGGAGAAACCTCCCGTGTCAAAATACTGTGCGCGCTGTTTAGTGAAGAGCTGTGTGTGTGTGATTTGGCAGCGCTGCTTTCTATGAGTCAATCATCTGTATCCCATCAGTTGAGGGTCCTCAAGCAAGCGCGCCTTGTAAAATACCGAAAAGACGGCAAAGTTGTATACTATTCCCTCAGCGATGATCACGTGAAGCACATATTTAATCAAGGTTTAAGCCATGTTGTGGAGCAGCTGGGCGTAGAAGAGATAATGAGTACAGATGAAGTGGAGGCCGAGCATGGAACGGTTAACGCGTAGAGAGTATGCTTTAGAGGGTCTATGTTGCTCAAGCTGTGCCACTAAAATTGAACGTGAAAGTGCTAAAATTGAAGGTGTTGAAGAAGCTGTGGTGGATTTTGTCACAAAAAGACTCGTCCTTTTTTCACAAAAGAATGATTTTGAGGAAATCAGCAGTCAAGCTCAGCGTATTGTGAAAAAAATTGAGCCTGAAGTAATCTTACAAGAAATTTCACAAAGCAGACCTCAAACCCATGATTTTGGATTTAATAAAGTAAAGATGATTCAATTTGCCATGAGTGTTGTTCTTTACGTTATAGCCTTAACGCCATTGGTCAGTGGCAGTATTGAGTTAATCCTTTTCTTAATGGCCTATGGGCTTGCTGGTTTTAGCGTCCTTAAGTCTGCATTTATGAACAGTTTAAGGGGACAGTTTTTTGACGAGAATTTTTTGATGAGCATAGCAACTTTTGGGGCCTTTGCAATAGGCGAATACCCTGAGGCTGTAGGTGTCATGCTTTTTTATCAAATTGGTGAAATGCTCCAGGAATTGGCTGTAAACCGTTCTCGAAAATCCATTTCTGAGCTTATGGATATACGTCCTGATTTTGCACATTTAAAAGTTGGTGACAATGTCAAACGGGTCTCTCCAGAAATGGTTAAAGTCGCTGATCTCATCCTCGTAAAACCAGGTGAGAAAGTACCGCTAGACGGGATTATCGTAGAAGGGGCCACGCATTTTGACACTACAGCCCTTACCGGAGAATCTATGCCGCGATATGGCGCTGAGGGGGATGCTGTATTTGGCGGATACATCAATGGAGAAGGACTTATAACCGTTGAAGTTTCTAAAATTTATGGAGAATCTACAGTCGCTAAGATTTTAGAATTGGTTCAGAATGCAGGCATAAAAAAAGCGCCTACCGAAAGCCACATTACACGATTTGCACGTTACTATACACCCTTTGTGGTTTTTTCTGCCGTTGCTTTAGCGCTGATTCCACCATATGTTCTTCAAATAGGCAGTTTTTCAGAGTGGTTTTATAAAGCACTAGTGTTCTTAGTGGTTTCCTGCCCCTGTGCATTAGTTCTTTCTGTCCCTCTGGGGTATTTTGGCGGTATTGGAGGTGCATCGCGCTCTGGCATCTTGATTAAAGGGGGGAATTACTTGGAGGCACTGAGCCAAGTGGATACCATCGTCTTTGATAAGACGGGGACACTGACTGAGGGCGTCTTTAAAGTAACGGAGATTGTGAGTCAAGGAAGGCTTACAGATGAAGCATTACTGGCGACAGCGGCACTTCTCGAAAGCCATTCAAACCATCCCATTGCACGTTCAATTCTGAAGGCATATGGTAAAACCACTCAGATAGAAGACTTGGTGGATTATGAAGAGCGCGCTGGACTGGGAATTCGTGCAACTGTGGATCAAAAGAGGCTTGTTATTGGTAATTTTAATTTTATGGCCCTTGAGGGCGTATCTGTGACGCCACCTCAGGATGATTCAACTTTCCTTTTTATCGCTATTGACGGGGTGTATGAAGGTCACATAACCCTATCGGATCAGGTCAAACCTCATGCTGCAAAAGCCCTTCAAGAACTGAAAGCATTAGGAGTGAAAAATCTCATTATGCTCACAGGGGACAGGCAAGCTGTTGCTATGCGTGTAGCGGATTCGGTGGGTATTGACCGCGTTTATGCTGAGCTTATGCCCCAAGACAAGGTGGCTCAATTTGAAGCCCTTGAGGCAATGAAGCAGACTAAAGGAAAAACGATCTTTGTGGGAGATGGCATCAATGATGCACCCGTTCTCGCTAGAGCACAAATTGGCATGGCTATGGGTGGGGTGGGTTCAGATGCTGCCATAGAAGCGGCGGATGTGGTCCTCATGACAGACGAGCTCCTCAAAATTCCTCAGGCCATTAAGATCGCTCGGAAAACAAATCAAATTGTATGGCAAAATATCATCTTTGCATTAGGTGTCAAATTGATAATTATGATTTTAGGTGCCTTAGGTTATGCAACTATGTGGGAAGCTGTATTTGGGGATGTGGGCGTCGCTCTTATAGCAGTTATGAATTCCACGAGAGCCCTTAAAAAAACAGTCGTATAAATAATCCTGTGATGATTAGAGTGTCAAAAGTAAGTTTCTTAAATATTCATACCACATATAGTGCCAGTTGAACATTCCGGAACTATATGCGGTATGAATATGATCAACTACGGGCTTTTGACACCCTAATCATATGATGTGTATTCGAAAATGTCCTTAAATACCACAGCATTCGTATGGCATAGTGAATCGAAAGGGTTGTTCGGCGCTTCGCGTGGGACAGTAGTGGGACGGTAGTTGTGGGGCCGTTCGGCGCTTCGCGTGGGACGGTTGTGGGACGGTTGTATGGGAGTGATTGTTTTGGGGTCGAGACCAGTTTAGGTCACTTTATGCTCATGATTTGAGTGTTGCATTTAATGTATGATGCTGACCTAATCAATCTGCTATTCAGAAGACAGAATCCCTTGCGTTACAATAGGACATGATCGCTTATCGTCCAGATTAAAAAACTGTTGTCTAAATAATCATAGACAATTGTCAACCGACAGGTTAAAGTGAGACAAGTATTCTAGAGCGTTATTCATACCACGGGAACGCAGTAGAGAGATAAAAAACGAGAGGTGACAAAATGGAAAATAGAATCATTGGGGATACTGGAATTTCAGCATCGATTTTAGGGATGGGGTGTATGAGACTTCCCGTATTTGACGGAAAAACAGAGCAAATTGATGAACAGACAGCAATAGAAATGATACGATTAGCCATTGATAACGGCATCAATTACATCGATACAGCCTATAATTATCACGGAGGTAACAGTGAAATTATTGTGGGCAAGGCATTGAAGGATGGGTATAGAGAGCGTGTGACACTTGTGACAAAGGCGCCGAGCTGGCTGATTAAAACTGCTGAAGATTTTGAAAAGCATCTCGATGAACAGCTTCAAAAGCTTCAAGTGGAGTACTTGGATATTTACCTTCTTCATTCTATGAACAAAGGTTTTTGGGAGACCTATAAGGCAATTGATATATTTACCGAAATTCAGCGCATGAAAGACAAAGGCAAAATTAAGAATATTGGATTTTCATTTCATGACAGTTATGCGGTTTTCGAAGAGGTCATAAAGGCATATCCATGGGATGTCTGCATGGTTCAGTATAATTATATGGATGTAGAGCTTCAGCAAGGGGTGAAAGGAATTTTGTTGGCTGAAGAATTAGGGATCCCTGTCATCGTCATGGAGCCTTTAAAAGGTGGATTGCTCTCAGATCCACCACAGGATATTCAAGAAATATGGGAATCCTCCAATAGGGACTGGTCACCTGTTGAATGGGCAC
>JBBRGL010000247.1:0-4347 GCA_038240675.1 Peptostreptococcales bacterium | reverse complement strand
ATACCCTAGTAGAAATACTCTCCCATTGGGACAATCTTCACACCCGTTCATGATTCGTTCAAACTTTATTCAAATGTGTAGGCTATAATAAGAATAGAATCATAGAGCTAAATGAAAAGGTGGAGTGTCTTATGAAAAAATGTTCAATGTGCCAAAAAAATATTGCGCTTTTATATGCTACAAAAATAGAAAATGGCAAGTCAGAAATGACAGGGCTTTGTATGGAGTGTGCCAAAAAGCTTGGCATTCCGGTTATGGATGAGTTGATGAAACAGATGGACCTCAAACCTGAGGACATTCAAAATTTGACAGAACAAATGTCGGGCGCTTTTGACGGGAAAGATATAGATCCTGAAAGTGCCCTTATGAAGCTTATGACAGGTGGCGCTGAAGAAATGGACGATTTTGAGGAAGAAGTAGAATCAGAAGAAAGTGAGACTGATGACGCCATTGAAGATGCAGTGGCAGAATCTGAGGATCCTTCTAAAGAGGCCAAGGAAAAGCCTAACCGTAGCCACAAAGAACGCATCAAAAAACTCAAGAATTTAGAGCGCTTTGGAACGGATCTAACGGAGCAGGCACGTCTCGGCAAGGTGGACAGAATTATTGGCCGGTCCAGCGAAATCGATAGGGTGATTCAAATTCTCAATAGGCGCACCAAGAACAACCCTGTCCTCATTGGGGAGCCTGGCGTGGGTAAAACCGCAATCGCAGAAGGACTTGCAGTGAAAATTGCTGAAGGAAATGTACCTGAAAAGCTTCTAGATACCAGCATTTATTTGTTGGATTTGACCAGCATCGTTGCGGGGACACAGTTTAGAGGCCAGTTTGAAGGACGGATGAAAGCCATTATCACCGAGGCCTCTCAGGACGGAAACGTGGTCCTCGTCATCGATGAAATTCACAATATAATGGGCGCAGGTGAAGTCCACGGCGGAGTTATGAACGCTGCCAATATTCTAAAGCCTGCACTCTCAAAAGGGGAAGTGCAAATTATTGGCGCTACAACCTTAGAAGAGTATCGTAAGCACATCGAAAAAGATGCAGCCCTCGAAAGACGGTTTCAGCCTGTTTTAGTGGATGAACCCAATATCAAGGACACCATAGAAATTATTAAAGGCATCCGCGGTTATTACGAAGAGTATCACAAGGTCATTATTTCTGATGAAGTGGTAGAAGCGGCGGTCAGAATGTCGGAACGCTATATTACAGACAGGTTCTTGCCAGACAAGGCGATTGACGTCATTGATGAGGCAGGCTCAAGGGTAAACTTACGTTCTGTGACCCCAAAGGAGCTCAAAGCCGTCAATGACCAAATTGAAGCCCTCGAAAAAGAGAAAATCAACTTATCCCTTCATGATGATTATGAGGCTGCTGCAAAGTTTAAAGTAGAACAGTTGAAACTCGAATCCCAAAAGGAAAAACTGCAAAAGCACTTAAAATCTGAGCTCACCCTTGAAGATGTGGCTTATGTCATTGAAGCGTGGACCAAGATTCCGGTGCAAAGCATCTCAGAAGACGAGGCCATAAAACTGATTCAGCTTGAAAAAAGGATACACGGTAGACTGGTTGGGCAAGATGAAGCCGTAACCAAAATTTCGAAGGCCATTCGCAGAAGCCGCTCTGGTTTTAAAAATAAAAGAAGACCAGCTTCCTTCATATTTGTCGGCCCAACAGGCGTCGGTAAAACGGAGCTTGCAAAGACTTTAGCAAGAGAGATTTTTGGCAGTGAAGACGCGATGATCCGTTTTGATATGTCGGAATTTATGGAAAAACATACAGTGTCTAAAATGACAGGAGCCCCTCCAGGCTATATCGGCTATGATCAAGGTGGACAGCTGACTGAAAAGGTCAGACGCAAGCCTTACTCGGTCATTCTCTTAGATGAAATCGAGAAAGCGCATCCAGATGTGTTTAACGTCCTTCTTCAAATTTTGGAAGATGGTCGCCTCACAGATGGACAGGGGAGGACGGTCTATTTCGAAAACACCATTATCATTATGACGTCAAACGCAGGTACCAGCATTAAAAGCGGCTCCATAGGGTTTAGCAATGACCACAGCCTAAAAGAAAATCAAGCGGTGGAAGATGCGCTCAAATCGACTTTTAGACCTGAATTTTTGAACCGCATCGATGACATTGTCATTTTTGACCGACTGACCAGTGATCAGATGCATGAAATCGTCGAAATTATGCTGGAGGATTTCAAAAAAGATGCCGCAGAAAAGCATATTCAAGTGAAGATTACTGAAAGTTTAAAAGCTGAAATTATAAAGCAAGGCACAGACATCAAATATGGTGCTAGACCCCTCAGACGGACCATTCAAAGACTTGTGGAAGACGAGATTGCGGAGAGTTACATCAAGGGGAATGTGCGAGATGGAGATTCGGTGGTGCTTGACTTTAACGGTGGACAAGTGAGTATTTTGAAAGTGCCTATTTTGTTTGTTGAAAATGCGGCAAATGCTTAAGGGATCAATATATTATTGTTTAGGGTGTCAAAAGCCCTTAGTTGATCCTATTCATACCGCAAATAGTTCCGGATGGTTCAACTAGCACTATTTTCCGGTATGAATATGCGAGAAACTTACTTTTGACAGCCTAATCATTATTTAAGATAGGAACAAAGCATGCAGCGTAAAACAAACCTGCATGCTTTTTATTTTTTTGACGATGCAGGGAAGTGTCTCGATTCGAAAAAGATGTTCTATATGCTATAATTTGATTAATGACGTTTCAGTTGGAGGAATACATGAAAAAATGGAAAATTGGTATTTTTTTAATGCTCATAGTTTTGATATTCAGCGGATGTCAAAAGGCAAAAACAGAACCCGTTGGACCTATGGAAACCCTTGATTTAACGACTTTCTTTCCCTCTGCCCCAGGATTCACGTGGATGTATGAAGGCATCTATGAATTTGCAACCTACGAAACACTTGTGAATATCGAGGAAGACCTTGCAAAAGGAACTAAAAACTATTCTATTGAAGGTGCGAAAGTGGATGCCTCAAAAGGCGAAGCAGGCGATATGAATTATGATTTGTTTTTTGGTGTTTCGAAAGATCAAATTCTCGACAAATCTGGAACCACTGAAAGCCTTCTCCTTAGAAACCCAATTCAGGTAGGCCAGACTTGGGAGACACCTTACTATGACCAAGAACTTGGCTACTATACAGCAGTTGCTCAAATTGTGACCTTTAAAGAAGGGTTTATTACGGTGCGTTATAGCCCAAAAGAAGGCTCTGGTTTACCAAAAGGCATTGAAGAGACCCTTACTTTTGAAAAAGACAAGGGCATTACAAATGTGACAAAAAAATTGCTTCTCAATTTGCAAAGCGATGTCCTCACTGATTTTTCATACACTTTAACAAAAACGTTAACAACTAAGCCAAAGAGTCTATTTTTGAAATACAACGGAGATGCCCCTTTGCTTTCGAAGCTCTACAGTCGCACGAAAAGATCCTATGACGAAAAAGCCAGTAGCGAAGTCTTTTGGCAATACACCCATAGAAAAGACGTGGTTGAGGACTTGAATGCGCACTTTAGCAAGTGGCTTGGCGAATTGGATAGAGAAGACATTCACAGCATCATTATTGCCCGCACTGTTTTAAGTCAAATCACTATAGACCGAAAAGATGGCGATGGCTTTGTGCGTGCATATTTGACCTTTGCAAATGACCTGATCAATGCCAGTTTTTATGATCTTTCCACCCTTTATGGTTTGGACCCACAGGTGCTTAACGATATGGTCATTTGGGATGAAACAACCAAACAATTTGTATTTCAACCTGTGACGGATGCATCGAAACCTGAGGTCAGAATATTAGGCCCATTACTCAAAGATGCTGGACTTACCCTTTCCTTTGTCGAAGGCTATGCTTATACAGTTTTAGCAGGACTCGATATCATAGCAGATATACGGTTTAATGTCAGCGATGGCTATGGGGCATACTTGGATTTGTTGAAATTCCAGTACGAGAATGAACCGGTGTTCTATGAAGGCGGATTTGTTGCGGACAAGGCCATTTACCTTGAACACATTATTCAGCTTGATTTGTGGGCTAATGCGCATTTGGATTTCCCTGAAGCTGTCACTATAATCGAAAATATGTCGTGGAATCTCAATATATTTTTAGTGCCCAACTATTTTTATGAAGATGCGAATTTTGTAGGTGGGTTTATGTCTCAAGCCTATATATCCGTCATTGAACAAGCTCTCAAAAAACATCAAGAAGTCACGCCCCTTTTGAAGCTCATGCGGGAAGCCATGGTGAAATTAAAATCTACAGACTACTTGCTTACGGAAGACTATCTCAAGTGGATCAATGAGAATGGCATAGTTTACGA
>JBBRGL010000246.1:0-4362 GCA_038240675.1 Peptostreptococcales bacterium | reverse complement strand
GCCATTGTAATTCCAGCAGATGGACCATCCTTTGGAACAGCACCTTCTGGAATATGGATATGAATATCCAGTGTCTTATGAAAATCCTCGTCGAGACCCAGTTGATCCGCTCTAGAACGGATATAACTCAGACCAGCGCGGGCGGACTCTTTCATCACATCTCCCATTTGGCCTGTGAGGACCAATTGGCCAGACCCTTTCATTGGCGTCACTTCAATCTGGAGGGTTTCACCGCCGACACGCGTCCATGCAAGTCCTGTGGCAATGCCAATTTCATCTTTTTTATTGGCTTCGTCATATCTGAATCGCTTGGCACCTAAAAAGTTTTCGAGGTTTTTAGGGTCAACTTTGACGGATTTTTTCTTAAACTCTACCACTTGAGCCGCTGCTTTTCGGCACACTGTGGCAATTTTGCGTTCAAGCTCTCTCACGCCGGATTCACGGGTGTAATAGCTAATAATATCCTTAATGACCGCTTCTGAAATTTTGAGTTGCGTCTCTGCCAAGCCATGCTCTTTCAATTGCTTGTTCAAGAGATACTTCGTCGCGATATTCAGTTTTTCTATTTCTGTATACCCTGAAACCACGATGACCTCCAAACGGTCAAGAAGTGCTCTTGGAATCGTCGTCAAAGAATTGGCGGTGGTGATAAACATGACTTTCGACAAATCGAAAGGAATCTCCAAATAGTGATCCTGAAAACTTTTGTTTTGCTCTGGATCCAGAACTTCAAGAAGGGCAGATGCAGGATCGCCTCTAAAGTCGCTAGCCAATTTGTCGATTTCATCAAAGAGGAATACGGGGTTATTAGAACCCACTTCTTTGATTGCCGTCATGATGCGGCCTGGAATAGCGCCGATATAGGTACGTCTATGCCCTCTAATCTCAGCTTCATCACGGACGCCACCAAGGGACATACGGGTAAATTTGCGGTTTAAAGAGCGTGCAATGGATTTAGCGATAGACGTTTTTCCAACGCCCGGAGGGCCAACAAGGCAAATAATGGGGCCTTTCATGCTCTTGGTCAGGGAACGGATCGCCAAATACTCGAGGACGCGTTCTTTGACATCTTTAAGGCCATAGTGGTCTTCGTCTAAAATAGCCCGGCCTTTTGCAATATCGAGGGCGTCCTTAGTGCTCTTATGCCATGGCAAATCTAAAATCCAGCCGATGTAATTGCGAATGACGCCACTCTCAGCCGAACCTTGAGACAATTTAGAGAGACGGTCAATTTCTTTAGAAACTTTCTCGTGGATATCCTTAGGCAATTTTAGTTTCGCAAGCTTTTCAGAAAGCTCACTGACTTCATCATCGACATCTTGTTCTTCACCTAGTTCCTGCTTAATGATTTTAAGTTGTTCTTTAAGATAGTACTCCTTTTGAAGCTTATTGATCTGGTTGCGCACTTTGTCGTTAATCTCTTTTTCAACTTCCAAAATTTCAATTTCTTTGAGGAGAATTTCATAAAGGAGGGCTAATCGATCATTGTGATTGAAGGCTTCGATAATCTCTTGCTTTTGGTTGATTTTGAGTGAAAGATGAGATGCTACAACATCGGCAAAACGGCCTGGCTCGTCAATTGTGGAAATTGATAAGAGAACATCAGGGGATACGCGGTTACTGATATTCATGTAGGTTTCAAAAGCATTATGAACAGAGCGCATGAGGGCGATAGACTGCTTATCATCCTTGGCAAGCAAATCCACATGCCTGATAACATCCGCTCTAAAGTAAGGGTTTTCGTGTACCATTGTTTCAACGCGTCCTCTGTAAAGGCCTTCAACTAAAACGCGGATAGCATCCCCAGGAAGTTTGAGCATTTGCTTTATTTTGCATATAGTCCCTACTAAATAAAAATCATCCTCAGTGGGTAGGTCCACATCAATGTCTCTCTGCGTAGTCAGAAAGACAAGTTGGTCCCTAAGCATTGCTTCCTCAAGGGCTTTAATCGATTTTTCGCGACCCACATCAAAGTGAATCACCATATAAGGGAAAACCGACAAGCCTCTAAGGGGTATGAGGGGCATTGTGTAGTTGGTTTTGATTTCCATAATAATCTCCTTTTAGTTCGTCATACACGCAAGCAAATTCAACTGCACAACTCGCTGCATCTGTAATCAGTATAATTCTGAAATGTGAATAAAGTGTTACGTCGGATTTTCAGAATCTATTTTTCTTATACCACTGAACGGGTTCTTCAATCGGAAAGCCACAACAGTCACGCAGATAAAAATGACATTCTCAAGCGTGACCATTCACACTTGTCATTTGAAATCTGCGTATACTCCGTGGCTTTCATCGGTCAATCCAGCAAGATTATCGTTACGAAGCACTTTCTTTCTTGCGTTTGTCGGTCAATTTAACACTTTTGGCATCGTGTAAGACGATTTGTGGCGCTTCTTTTTTGAGAATAGTATCCTCAGTGATAATGCATTTGTTAATATCCTCACGGGACGGAATCTCATACATAATATCGAGCATTGTTCCCTCTAGAATCGTCCTAAGTCCTCTCGCACCTGTTTTGCGGTCAAGAGCCTCTTTTGCGATGGCTTTAAGCGCATTCTCTTCAAATTCCAAAACGACACCATCGTATTCAAAAAGTTTTTGGTATTGTTTTGTGAGTGCATTTTTAGGTGTTGAGAGGATTTCAATGAGCGCTTCAACATCGAGTTCATGGAGTGAAACAACAACGGGTAAGCGTCCTACGAATTCAGGAATCAAGCCGTACTTGAGCAAATCCTGAGTCTCAATTTTGTCAAAGAGCTCGCCCACTTTAACTTCTTTTTTGCTTTGAATATCTGCGCCAAAGCCCATGACTTTTTTGCCGATCCGATCCGCTACAAGTTTGTCAAGACCCGCAAATGCACCACCACAAATAAACAAAATGTTGGTCGTGTTGATTTGGATAAATTCTTGATGAGGATGTTTTCTGCCGCCTTGGGGCGGCACAGAAGCAACAGTGCCTTCAAGAATCTTGAGAAGCGCTTGCTGAACACCTTCACCACTTACATCTCGTGTGATTGAAGGATTATCGGACTTGCGTGAAATTTTATCAATTTCATCGATATAAATAATGCCGCGCTCTGCTTTTTCAATGTCGAAATCCGCCGCCTGAATGAGCTTGAGCAAAATATTTTCAACGTCTTCTCCGACGTAGCCAGCCTCAGTCAGTGAAGTGGCGTCCGCAATGGCAAAGGGTACATTTAAAATTTTTGCCAAAGACTGAGCGAGCAGTGTCTTGCCTGAACCCGTAGGGCCCATGAGAAGAATATTGCTCTTTTGAATTTCGATGTCCTCGGTTTTCACTTTGGTATGAATGCGCTTGTAATGGTTATAGACCGCAACAGCCAAAGTCTTTTTTGCTTTTTCCTGTCCAATGACGTAATCATCCAGTATGCCTTTAATCTTTGCAGGTTTAGGCAAATCCGTAAGATCGAGCTCCATGGATTCATCGATTTCTTCAGTAATGATTTCTTGACACAAGTCCACACACTCATCGCAAATATAGACATTGGGTCCAGCTATAAGCCGTTTGACTTGATCTTGTGTTTTGCCACAAAAGGAGCATTTGAGATGCTTCTTATCTTCATATTTAGCCATATATCACCTCTTTAAATTTAGCGCTTATCAATAACCTTGTCGATTAAGCCGTAAAGTTGCGCTTCCTCTGCACTCATAAAATTATCGCGTTCAGTGTCATTCTCAACCTTTTCAAAAGGCTGTCCGGTTCTTTCCGACAAAATTCGATTCAACTTGTCTTTAATTCTAAGAAGCCTCTCAGCATGGATTTTGATATCCGTCGCCTGACCTCTGGTCCCACCAAGGGGTTGATGAATCATAATTTCTGCGTTAGGAAGGGCAAATCGTTTGCCTTTTGCACCAGCAGCCAGTAAAAACGCCCCCATAGAAGCCGCCATACCGATACAAATAGTGGATACATCGGCTTTAATGTACTGCATCGTATCATAGATTGCCATTCCAGATGTAATTGAACCCCCTGGGCTGTTGATATACAAGTTGATGTCTTTGTCTGGATCCTCTGCCTCTAAAAATAAAAGCTGAGCCACTATAAGACTGGCTGTTTGATCATTGACTTCATCGCCTAAAATAATAATGCGGTCTTTTAAAAGTCTTGAAAAAATATCATAAGATCTCTCGCCTCTGTTGGTTTGCTCTACAACCATTGGGACTAAAGCCATACCATCCACCTCACTTATTTGATTTATAGTCTGTTTACCCTTATCATACGCCTTTTATCCACGTAAATGGATGAATTTTTTGTGAACGTTAAAAAGGTTGACTTTAAAGAAAGGCTTTCTCAGTATCAAATCCTTAACCCTTGTTTTTGAACATTGGGTTATT
>JBBRGL010000245.1:0-4417 GCA_038240675.1 Peptostreptococcales bacterium | reverse complement strand
TACGAGGGTTCGATTCCCTTCACCCGCTCCATAAAAAACCAGAGGCGCTGTATCAGAAGTGAAAACTTCTAAACAGCACCTTTTTTTGTTTGATTGACTTAACACATAGCCATCCGTCCTTCCACAATGACCACAGAGCCTCTAACACGCTAAAGCGCATAAAAATTTAGTATAAACCCGACTCCTCTGACTAAAGCGACCGCAATATGGGTATAGATATAGCAAAAGTTATCCAAAGCAAATTTGGTGAAAGGATTGAGTTATGTACAGACACAACAGATTTCATTTGATATGCTTCTTTGTCCTCGGCTTTTTCATTCTCATCCTTCCGGCTTGGTCAATTATGAATCCTCCAAAAACCATCGATGTAGTCCTCGACAATAACTGCCCACCCTATGTATTCTATGACTCAACTGGCGCCCTCCAAGGCATTTTAGTGGATGAATGGGCACTGTTTGAGAAAAAAACAGGCATAAAGGTCAATTTGCATGCCATGGATTGGGGCGATGCATTGACAGCCATGGAAATGGGTGAATATGATGTCATTGACACGCTCTTCAAGAACCCAGATCGAGAAAAAATCTATGCATTCTCGAAACCCTATACAGATATCAATGTCTCCATATTTTTCAACAAAAGCATCTCCGGCATCAATACAGTTGAGTCTCTCAAAGGCTTTACGGTCGCTGTCAAGCGCGGCGATAACGCTATTCATGTACTCAAGACAGCTGGTATTAGTAATATTTCAGTCTTTGACAGTTATGAAGACATCATAAAAGCCGCTTCAACAAATGAAGTTCTCGTCTTTGTTGTTGACGATCCTCCTGCTCGGTATTTCCTCTATAAATATGTTCTACAAGACGCCTTCAACCATACATCGCCTCTTTATACCGGTACATTTCACAGGGCAGTATTAAAAAACAACGCATCCATCATTAAAATAATTGAAGATGGATTTTCAAAAATCAATGTCTCCGAACATCAAACTATTCAAGATAAGTGGTTTGGGAAATCTGATTTTGTCACAAAAGTCCTCTCCACCTACTTGAAATATCTGCTCATAGCCATCTTGTTGATTTTCCTCACTTTGGTCGTTTGGAATCGTACTTTGCAGCGTTCAGTCCATAAAAAAACAGCATCTTTAATCATAGCCGTTGAGGATCTAAGTTATACTCAATCCAAACTAAAAGCCATTATGACCGCCATGCCCGATTGGGTGTTTGTTATTAACAACGAAGGCGTTATCGTCGATTTTTTGTCCTCTCACAATAAAGCTGATTTACTTGTTCATCCTTCAAATTTTATAAACCATAAACTCAGCGAGTTTTTTGACAGTGCACTGACTGAGCGCTTTACATCAGCTGTTGCCGAAACCCTTTCTACAGGCATTACACAGACCCTCGAATACGTTATCAATGAGCCCAAAACCCTATACTATGAATCCCGCTATGAAAAGCTTAACGACAGTGAAGTGGTTTCTGTCGTCAGGAATATCACCGAGCGGCATGAGACGGAACAGACCATTCATAATCTCAGTATTTTAGATCTTCCGACAGATCTTTACAACCGCAATTATTTTGAAAGTCAAATGGACCTTTATAAAAAAACAAGTTTAGAGGGCTTAAGTTTCTTATTGGTCGATTTTGATGGTCTAAAACTCGTCAACGATACCTTGGGGCATCACACAGGTGATGCGTATCTTAAAACAGTCGCGAGTCTCCTAACGGAAGTTTTCAGCACAGCAGAATTTATTGCACGTATTGGTGGAGATGAATTCTGCGTCGTTCTCAAAAATTGTCCAGAAGACCAAATTTTTCAGTTAAAGAAGCAAACGCAAGAAATGATTGCCTCGTTGAACGTGACTAATCAGACCATTCCACTGAGCATTTCCATGGGCTATGCTTCTTATAGTTCAGCAAATACAACCTTTGAAGAAATTCTAAAAGCCGCCGATGATTTTATGTACCGCGAAAAGCTTTTTCATAGACAGAGCGTTCGAAGCCGCAATCTGGATATTTTAAACGCCATGCTAGAAGAACGAGATTTTATGACTCAAGATCACGGTGATCGTATGTCTAACTTGATAGCGAAATTGTCCAAAATATGTAAAATTTCAGATACAGAAATTGAATCCCTCACTCTCTTCGCAAGATTTCACGATATCGGTAAAATAGGCATTAGCGAAGCTATACTCTCCAAACCCAACAGATTGACCCCAAAAGAATTCAATGAAGTCAAGCGTCATACGGAAATTGGATATCGCATTGCAGAATCTTCTTTAGATCTTATGCATATTTCTGAGTGGATTTACAAACACCATGAATGGTGGGATGGAAGTGGTTATCCCTTTGGGTTGTCCGAAGAAAACATCCCGCTTCCCTGCCGGATGCTTGCGATTATAAACGCTTTTGATGCTATGACCAATGACAGACCTTATCGATTGGCTATGACCCTTGAAGAATCCATAGCCGAACTCAGAGCGAAATCGGGAACACAGTTTGATCCAAATCTGATAGAACCATTCATTTCACTTATTAATCGGTTGTAGGATGGTTGTGAGACAGTAGTGGAACAATAGTATGAAAAACAAAAAGATGGCTTTTATAAACCATCTTTTTTCTTTTGTTTCTAACAGTGGCAACGCCACGCCACAACGGTCATACAATTGTCCCGCTATTGTCAATCACGGCCTTTGCTCTTAGTTATTGTAAGCGCTTTTCATCATTTTGTACAGCATAGCCTCTACTTGACCGTTAAAATCAGGTGGCAAATCCACGAGTTTAAGCCCGCTTCTGTACCCATTGCCGATTTTTTTACTCCAAACGACTTCTGCTTTCATATTAAAGGTCTGATTTTCTATTATCAAATCGAAACAAAGCTCAGTGCCGACAGTCAATAATATGTCCGTTTTGATGCCAGCGCCTGTAAAACTCATATCCAAAAGCGTTATCTCTTGGGGATTAATAATCATCACCGGTTTTGCATACAAAGGCAATTCATCTATCAGATCCCTTTTAGTAAGTTTATCGTTCACCATAATCCCCTCCTTCCCTAAATGTGACTGTTGATTTAGCTACTGCAACTTCCGCCGCAACCACCACAACCAGATTCTAGTTCTAGGGTCGGTTTGACGACAAATCCATCCTGCTGAAACTCCACTACAAAATCCCCATAGACTTCATATATATCTGGTTCAAGTAAGAAGGATATTCCGCCTTCCTCATACACTTCGTCGCCCTCTTTATGAGGATCGATGACGAGACCAAATTTAGGACCGCTACAACCCATCCCTGATATGAAAATTCTGATGCTATGTGGTCTTTCCTTTTTTGATTCTAAAACACGCTTAAACTCTTGAATGGTTTCCCCATTTGTTTGTACTTGCATATTATCACCTCACTCTATTGATACCCATTATCAATTCAAATACGCACCTATTGATGTTGGGTTACAAAAACATTTGTTGAAATTGTGTGTCTCTCATCAACCAAATTGGGTCTTATTAATAATGTACCCCTTTTGAATCTCTTCATTCAAAATCCTAAAAAGAATCGGCAAACCGTTGGTAATTGAATCTTCGCTGGCCCGTATAATACTGAGTCTTGCAAAGTCATTTTGATTAAAATGGGGCATAAAATACATGCGTCCATCCGTAATTGTCACACCTTCATCTTGAAGCCGTCCTAAGAGTCTGTCATAATTCACCGCGCGCATAAACCTGACACTTGCAAAAACATTGCCCTTTTCGATTGAAAACTCTCTGATGGATTCTTGATAAGGCAAACTCAGTAGCGTGCTCTCAAGTATATCCATACGCTTTTGATAGACTTTTTTCGTCTTTGACAAGTGCCTTTTGAACATTCCGGAATTAAGGTACACCTCTAGGGCTCCCTGAGCTAATACATTGCTCCCCAAATCCGTCCATCGTTTGACTTGGACAAAAGGGTTCACCAACAAATCAGGGAGCACTACAGCTGCAAGTCGAAGACCCGGCAAGAAAACTTTAGAGTAAGATTTCAGGTAAACCACCGTACTGCCGTCATCGAGATAATAGAGTGGTGGATTTTTGATACTCTGCCCAAAATCCGCCAAATAGTCATCCTCGATAATATAAACGCAGTATTTCTTGGCAAGCTTCAGAAGTTCTTCCTTTTGCTTGAGACTCAGAGATGTGCTTAGCGGGTTTTGAAAGCGTGGTATAAGGTAGATAAACCGTATACTCTCGCTTCGCAGAATGCTCTCTAAATAATTCAAATCTAATCCTTGCTGCGTTCTTTCGATGCCAATAATCTCAGCACCATTGATTCGCGCTGCATGAAGCCCCGACCTCGTCGGCCCAACGATCACACAGAACGCCGGCATCATTGGCAAGCCCGAAGACTTCGATGTGAAGCACCTGAAAGATGTTCGTCCCTCG
>JBBRGL010000244.1:0-4439 GCA_038240675.1 Peptostreptococcales bacterium | reverse complement strand
ATTCTTGCCTTAAATTCTTCTTGATCAAGGACCCGCTCAAGAAGTGCCTGATCCGATTTTAGACAATACAAGGTCTCTTTTAGGCCCTCGACTAAAACAGGCACAATAAGGGCCTCCTCTAAGAGTGCACTGAAAACCGCCTCCCTATCCTTCGCCTTGAAATCTTGAATATAAATCCATGCATCAGAGGCTTTATTCCAAAGAAGCCCAACTGCAGAAATCCGCCTCAACACCCGCCACTTGGCATATTCAAGCGCATTCAGAAATGGCTCCTCTGCACTCAACAAATGAGACGCGACGTGATTCCGCGCCAAAGCGTAATGCTTGATAGCCCCTTTTTTATGATGGATAATCAATTCCCCACGAAAATAAAGGGATTCCAAAGCGGCGCGGGACAGGTTTGTCTTACTCCAGTACCAATCCACCTTCTCCTTCATATCCAGGTCTTTAGAACTTACATACCCTTTTTCTTCAATAATGGACATTATTCTGTGTTCAATCTCGTCAATGGCTACGCGCTCCCTGCCAGATTGTCGATAACGCTCACGTATACGTTCAAAATACGGCCAATCCCTTACGTCCATAATGGCTAGGCATTTGTCAAAATAATCCACCAACGTTCGGTCCTTGTAGAGCATTTCATGCAGAAGTTCTTTCGTAAATCCTTTGACCCGGGATTGTAATACCAATTCCGGATTTTTGCCACACACGTCAATGGGATCAAACTGAACACACCCCGCTTGATTGACAAAAGAAAGAACGCCCGCCTTTCCTTCAAACTTATCCTCCCCCAAAAGCCCCTGCTTAAGCAATATAAAGTGGCGCGCCTGCATATTCGTCAATACGATCATCGTAATTCCTCCCCTTGAAAATCAAAACCAATTCAAAAGACTTATCGCAAAGTACACGAAGAGGTCAAAAGATAAGGGTTTTTGAATATTTGATGCCCGTATTTTGTTGTGGAGAGGTTTCGGTTTTGCTTTCTTTGTGTGCTTAGTGTGTTTAGTGGTAAAACTGGGTTTGTTTTTAGGGCTTAAATGAAATAAAAGAATGAGGTTTGCCATTTCGGCCAAGTCGTATACGAAGAAAGCAATAGATTCAGGTGGTTTTTCGCTATTTTACCCTTTTGTGTTCTTTGCGACTGTTTACCTTTGCGTCAATGTTGAATCATTGGTCTTTATTTGGGGGACTTATAAGTTATTTTTATCTTCCAAAATCAATTTTTCAATCATTTTTATAATATAACTCAAGGTATAGAAATCTCGATCTATGGCGTCTTCAATTTTACTCAAGTAGTGCACCAATGTTTCTTCCCCGAACTTCTCCATCAAAATCATGACACTGATGGTGTTCATTTTTTTATCTTTGGTATCGAGGACTCTGGCTCTTTTGATGTAAGCGTTTTGCATCAATTTTTCGATGATTTCCTTTAGAGCACCACTCATCTTAATTTCTGGCATTTCAGCAAAAATGCGAATACCGCTGTCTTCACTATTCAAATTAAAAGCACTCTCAACGGCTGTTGAGACAAACAGCGTATTTAAGAACACAGCACCTTTAAAATTCACCCCGTCGAGTTTTGCCCCTTCAAATACAGCATTTTCAAACACGGCGTTAATAAACTGGCTCTCCTTCAAATTGGTGCCCATAAATTCAGTTCCCATAAAAGTACAGTCATTGAATTTACAGCTTTTCATATGAGCGCCTCTGAAGCAGGCAAAATTGAAATTAGATTTCGAAAAGTTGGTGTTAAAATAGTTGTTTTTTTGTAGATTTTGATACATAAAGCTTTTGTTCTTCTTGTCCATATTGTTGAAATTCGACATAAGGTCTCTCCTTGTAATCACGATGTTTGCTCTTTATCATTGTACCCCACATGGCGCACATACACAAAATTTAAAAACCCACAACAATGCCAGTTAGACATGTCCTTGTGGGTTTGCTGAGCATTTGCTCAAAATTATGCTTTCGCTGTTCTGAGTTGAAGATCGATACTCCGCATCATCACAGCGCCAATAACCACCATTCCACCGATTAAAGCAAAAAATGATGGCTTTTCGCCGACGAATAGGAAAACCCAAACAGGATTAAGGAGTGGTTCAATGACAGGAATCAGGATTCCTTCCAGCGCTGTAACATGAATGATTCCTTTAGAAAAAAATATATAGGATATACCCAACTGTACAACACCCAGAAATAAAATCCCCAAAACGCTTTGAGTCGTAAAAATCACGCCTCCATAAAAAGGAATTCCCACAATAAATGCAAATGCATTTCCCCAAAATACAATTTCAAGCGGTGAGCCGATCTGAACACCCTTAAGACTCACCACCACGATTGCCATAGCTACTCCACTGAGAATAGAAAAGATATTGCCAAGAAATCCACCAAAACTCAAATCGCCGACAAAAAACAACCCCATGCCCATAAGAACAACTGCCACGGTGATTATGTCGCGTCTCGTAATTTTCTCTTTAAGGAAAATAGAAGCAAAAATCATGACCCAGATTGGCGATGAAAACTGAAGCAATATGGCATTTGCAGCTGTCGTCAATTTATTTGCGCCAATAAATAAAAGCACCAAAACCACATAATTCAATGCCCCAAATGCTTTTCGTTTGTTAGGAAGCGGCGGGAGAGACCGATATTGAAACAGCCAATACACCATAAGAACGACCAAAGCAACGCCACTTCTGAGACCTGCTATGGCAACAGGGTGCCAAGGGACACTTTTTATGGCAAGGCCAGCCGTGCTCCAAAGTACTGCTGCAATGGCCACATAAACAATGCCTTTAAGCCGTGAACTACGGGTTTCTTCCTGTGCTGTTTCAGTCGTCATCTATTCATTCTCCTCATTCACTATTTGTCGCTCTAAAACGGTCAATCTTAAATAATTGTACACCCTATTCGACATATTCATATCCATTGAATCTTAATCTGTATCAGCACATGGGTTTAATTCTTCCTTCAAAAGCGTTAACAGCCACAGGTGAATTGCAATTTCCAAGCATCAAAAGTATGTTTGATTAGGGTGTCAAAAGCCCTTAGTTGATCCTATTCATATCGCATAGAGTTCCGGATGGTTCAACTGGCACTCTATGCGTATGAATAGTCGAGAAACTTACTTTTGACACGCTAATCAAGATTAGGGTGTCAAAAGTTCTTAGTTGATCCTATTCATACCGCATAGAGTTCCGGATGGTTCAACTGGCACTCTATGCGGTATGAATAGTCGAGAAACTTACTTTTGACACGTTAATCAAGATTAGGGTTTTCAAATTCGGGTATATATTTAAAGAAACTTATCGACCATTTTGTTTTCCCAATTGGAAGGAGGCATCCTCAATGAATCGCAAAATAATAATTTATGCAACAGCCTTAGTGGCTGTCTTTTTCCTCGCCATTTTTTTAGGGCCACAAATTAAGCCTCAGCAAGAAAGCTATTCTATGATTGTTGAAGAGGAAACACCAATGGGTGCACCTGTTATGCTCAAAACATACGAAAGTGGCTATGGTGTCAGCTGGACAAAAGACGAAGCATCGGACAGCACTGTTTTTACAGGCTACTCTGGACCTGATGTGAACGCCAAATTGACCCTCATTGGCAACACTTCGGACTTGCCATCAGTGGTTGGCCTCACAAGAGAAGCCGCCGAAAAAATAGTCGGCATACCCCTTACCCAATTTAATAACATCACTATATCTGCGCTCAACACGCCTTCGAAGGCTTATTATAAGGTGGATCAAAACTTACTCATTCTCTATTACGATGTACAAAGCCCAAGTAAAGTGCTCTTTGCACTTCAAATCAATAACGATATCGCAACTAAAACACGTGTGTTCACTTCATTGAAACTCGATACTGCTGTTTTACCGGATACCGAGACCATGACTATGGACCTCCTCAATGCAGTGCGGATCGCTTACGGCAAAAAAACCCTGACAATTGATCCGAAAATTGTAGTTGTTTCCAGAGTACACAGCCAATCCATGGTGGACAACAATTATTTTAGCCACGATAATCCAGCAAAACAAGGACCAAAAGAACGCCTAAAAGCTGCTAAAATTCCTTACAGAAACTATGGAGAAGCTTTGACCGCTGGCACATGGACACCTATGGATGCCGTGATTGCATGGATGAACTCACCAGGACATAGAAATATCATCCTTGGTGATTTTACTTCAGGAGGGATCGGCATAGCTTCCGGAAACGCCACTTACGGCATTTATTTCACACTGAATGTTATCAAAAATTGAATTCTATACCCATACAAAGGGGGCGACGCAAATGAAAACTATTTTTCATTCGCGCTGCCCCCTTTATGATTTCAAGTGCCATCGTAATCTGTGTCTTCATCTGCATCGCGGGACTCGTCTATGGGATTATAAGGATCATCATCATCATCATCATCATCATCATCATCATCTTCATCTTCATC
>JBBRGL010000243.1:0-4456 GCA_038240675.1 Peptostreptococcales bacterium | reverse complement strand
GCTTGAGTTTGTCCCTCAAAACACCTATTTCTCTTTCTAAGGATAATGAATGGCTCATTTTTGTTGGCTCTTTAAGCTGAGGCCACTGCTGATAAAGCACCAACAGTTGGTCTTGATTGCGTTTGAGAGGGAGTATCCATTCGAGTTGCATGAGTTCATGTTTTTGATTTTCAATTTTTCGTCGAATATCTTCATGACGCCATTTGAGATGGTCTAAGTCAACAGACTTGCGTTCAAAACGTTCGAATACAGCTTGAGCCTCTTTCAAAGAGAATTTGGTTTCCTTAATGGCCTTGACCAATTCTTTAATACGTTGATTGCCTTTGTTGTCTTGCTTGAGGAGTGTTTTTTTTTCATTCTCAAGTTTTAAAAGAACTTTAGAAGGGCTCTGAATACGGTCTTGGGCCAGTGTAAACATAAAATGTTCCTTTATTTCTTGCCACGATTTCGACTTCAGTAACTCCCCGTTGAGATTGTCCATTTTAAGCGCAAAAACAGCGCTAAATACGTCCTTAGAGACAAACTCAGCTTGCGGGATGGGCTGATTTGTCAATTTTTCTTTTGATTGACCTGTAAACAAAGCACCACTTGGAACACCTCTTAGGATGCGCTGAACGACAAAGGGCACGCCTTGATTCAAAATTTCTGCTTCGATTTCAATGCCAGACTGATCCCAAGGCATATAGGGATGCAGTTCCCCCTTTGCTGGGCTAAATCCCATTAAAATACTTGCTATGGCAAAAAACAAAGTCGACTTTCCAGACTCATTGTGTCCGTAAATCAAATTAATCCCTGGCATAAAACTAAATTTTTGGTCTTTGATCTTTCCGAAGGATTTAATATGAAGGTTTAGAAACTGCATTTAATCCTCCTTAAACAAATACATGAGTTGATTTTTTAAGGACTTTTTTTCGTCATTCACAAAATCAAAAGCCATAAAGCCTTGTTCCTCAATCTTTTGGAGTCGCCTATAAAAATCCCCTGCCTCTTGTGGGTTTTCAAGGGCTTTCATTGCGATTTTTAAATAGTGACTTTCCGAAAGCGCAACTGAATCAAGGGGTGCAAGACCTCGCAAATCCAATGTCAAATCGACTAACCGCTCATTCTGAAACCCTTCTAAAAATTCAGTTATAAAATCTTCATGGCTTATTTTAGCATATTCCGACGTAAGACCCAAGAGCAAAACATTCACAATCAAATACCCCTCTTCCTTTTGGAGGCATTTTTCAAGTGTTTCTTTAAGTTGACTATAGAGCGAATTTTCCGCGGTTTGCATTCCCAATTCAAGCCTCACCTCTCGAAACTCAAGAGTAGAAAGTGGCAGAAAATTCAGCTTGGTTTCTGAAAGTGTCACATCCAGAATCCAGCCGCCTTTTTTTTCATTTTCACTGCTTCTAACCGCTTGAAAAGAACCTGCATAGGCAATTTTGTCATCTAGCATCTGCCTTTTGTGTATATGCCCTAAAGCCCAATAGTGGTAGCCTTTGTCTTTTAAATCACCGATTGCGCATGCCATATAGGGTTCTTCAACACCTTGTTCAAAGACACTTCCATAAACCATTCCATGGTAAAACCCCAGGGTCAGTTCCCCCTTTTGAGCGACCGGAAACTCTTTTGCCCAGTTCTTTTGAATGCCTATTGTATGATGACCACTGCCTACAAGGCGCAATATCTGCCCCTCAATCTCTATCAAAACTGAACGCGGTTCAGGTGTTGAAAACAAAGTGAATAGCCGATGCTCTGCTCGTTTTTTTAAGCTGCGCTGCAATCCAACATAGTCATGATTGCCTGTCAAATAAACCACGTGTATGCCCGCATCTAGGAGTCTTGTCAGGCAATTGTTCAGAACATCCTCCGTTTTAAAACTCATATTCGCTTCACTGAAAACATCACCTGTCAAAGCGACTATGTGACATTTTAGATTTATAGCTTGTCGTGTCATTTCGAGAAGGGCACTGTGCTGCGCCTCTCTCAGAAGCTTTGCAATGCGGGGTTCCTTCGTCTTAAAGCCACAATCTAGGTGAAGATCAGAAATATGAAGCATCCGAACCGTCATTTTACCCTCCGACCAAGTTTTAGCTGTCAATTCAGCTGAACAAATTGAACTCATAGAAAAAATGTAATATAATCATTAAGTAAGGAAGTAGTTACAGTAAAAGTTGAGGTGATTTGATGTCCTATTTAGATAAGTATACCATATTAGAATCCTTCCATAAAAATTCTCTCCAAAATTTACAAATGGCCTATCTTAAAAGCGATCCGACACAAATTGTCGTTATCAATTTACTCAACCCATCCGCTTTTTTTGATACTGAGGATTTTGAACATTGCTTCAACCGGTTTACGAGCATTATTGAGTATAGCTGTACCAAAGAGAGTTGCCTCCTTGTAACACGCTATCACGAAGGTTATCCCCTGGAAAAATATATCGCAGGTTTTCAGCCAAGTCTAGACTTTAAACTCAAACTGTCTCATCATTTTTTTGATATTCTGCGCCACTATGTTACAGCGCCGCTGATTATTCTGGAAAAACTTATAGATCCTAAACACCTCATTATAAAAGATGACCTTTTATGCCACAATGAACTGCTCGTCTTTGAAGACCCTATGGTCTCCCCCCATGACTTTCAAAGCATCTCTAAAAAACTTGGCGCGCTCCTTTCCATTCTCATTCCCGATGAATCCAATCGTCATGCTCAGTCTTTCTATACAATTATAGACGATTTGCTCCTTGGCAGCCATTATGTTGACCTTTTGGCTGTAATCAATGATTATGATCGAGTCACTTCAAAATACAAACCGAGTCTACCAGTCACCCCTCTTTCAACGGGGCGACAGGAGACTGTTTGGGATGCTTTTTCTGAGCTTGCAGCCGCTGCACCACTCGGTGCTTTTGCCCTTGGAGCGGTGTCTAACCCCCTCGATGAGAATGTGGACCGTTTACCTACCCATGAAAGCGATTCATCCGATGCCAACCCAGAAAATTTAGAAAATGTTAATAATAAAGAAGTTCTTCCGGCTAGTGAAGGCCTAGAGCCGTTTGAGAGTCCTGAGATTTCTGAAGACCTAGAGCCGTTCGAGAGTCCTGTGACTTCTGAAGACCTAGAGCCGTTTGAGAGTCCTGAGACTTCTGAAGACCTAGAGCCGTCTGAGAGTCCTGAGACTTCTGAAAGCCCGGAGGCTTCAGAGAATCATGAAGCTCTCGAACCAGCAGTTGACATCCCCTTAGAAGGTGATCTTTTACAAGAGGTCGTCTCCGCTGATGAAATGCCACAAGTTATCTCCACACCAGCCAATGATCCCTCTCTAGAAGCCTTTCCAGGCTTCGAAAAAAAGGAAGAAGATGCGCTTGAAGCAGACCCTTTCGAAGCTATTCACCTTCAAATCGACGACCGCTTAAAACTCGAAGAAGAACGAAAGCGCAAAATGTGGCTCATATTGATTCCACTTTTGATTGTACTTTTGACTGCCGTTGGTTTCGGTTTGTTTAGGTCTTTTAGTTTCAAGACTTATCCGATTCCTGTAGCCTCCTTCACTCAATCAAAAGCCGATGGTAAATGGATTTTCACCAACGCCTCAACCAATGACCCAAACACCAGCCTCAAATCCTATTATTGGACCATTAGTCAAGGCGGCACCTCCGTTTATACTCTAACAGACAAAGATTTTGCGTATACCTTTGCCACGAACGGCACCTATACCGTCTCTTTAAAGGTCATGGATTCAAAATTGAAGTGGTCTAAACCCTTCTCTGTTACCCTTGTCATTGAGGATGCGCTTTTTGCTGATACGCAAGTGGATCCCCCTACTGAAAGTGCCATCACCTCACAAAGCGATACAACCTCTCAAATTTCAAATCGTGTAGAAGAGGATACTACAACAGTCCGGACTGGCACCTCCTCTTATAAAGTCTCTTTAGAGGGCACTGAAGCATCACCTCCGCGGATTGTCCTATCCAAAGTCAATTTTGAAGGAAAAGGCGTTTTAAGCCTTTGGTTGAAAACACCAGAAAAAGGCACATTGACGCTTGATTTTACAGGTCTCTCTGCCGATAAAACCCTCTTTACTACGGAGATCGTCGTTGACAACTATCCACAAAACCAGTGGTATTTAGTGACGAAATCCATCGATACGCAACCTATTCAAACCCTTTGGATCGACGTCGCCGGCACAGTCAAAACCCTCTGGATTGATGATTTTGCCCTTGAAACCCTCAAGTAAGTTTTTCATTACTGTGATGTGAAATGGAAAATGTCCTGAAACACTGTATCTTTAGAATAGCAGAGTGAATCGAAAGGGTTGTTCGGCGCTTCGCGTGGGACGGTTGTATGGGAGTGATTGTTTTGGGGTCGAGACCAGTTTAGGTCACTTTATGCTCATGATTTGAGTGTCAAAAGTAAGTTTCTCGATTATTCATACTGCATATAGTTCCAGTTGAACATTCCGGAACTATATG
>JBBRGL010000242.1:0-4493 GCA_038240675.1 Peptostreptococcales bacterium | reverse complement strand
CTCTAAAATTTGTATGCGGTAAGGGGATGAAAGCGCCTTTATTTGTTCAAGATCTTTGAGAATCAATAAGTCCTTCATTCTTTTCTCCTTTTGTCACTTTCATAATAAAGTAAGTAATATCATCATCAATGTGGTGAAGGTTGGCATTGATGGATTCGGCTATTTTGCCGTTTATAGTCTGCAAACTTGCCCCACTGTTCTTCCTCAATAGATTTTCAAAATCCATCTCATTGAGGCACTTATTTTTATCTTTATCCACTAATCCGTCGGTGTAAAAAATCACCAAATCATTTTTGCTGAGTTTAATTGTCGCACTGACATATTCCGGCGTGTAATAATCCCCCATTTTGCAAATAGGAAACCCTTTGCTCTTGTCAAGATAGATGATTTCCCCATCTTCTTTCATCACTATGGGTTGACAATTCATGCCACCAGAGCAGTAGGTCAATATGCCCTCTTCCAAGTTATAAGAAGCATAAAAAATAACCATATGCATTTCGTCTGGAAAATTCATCTTGTTGAATTCTTCATAAAAATGCATCAAATTACGGTGGGGCTTTAACCCTCTATAACGCTGAATAAGCTTCTCAGAAGACTTAATAACATTGTTGCAAAACATAGTCATGAGGGCTGCAGAAATACCATGTCCCGAGACATCAAGGACGTACATGCCAATATGTTTTGCATCAATGCGGTAAATATCATAAAAATCACCACTGAGTCTTTCACACGGGAAGTACTCGGAAACAAATTGAATGTCCTTATAATTTGGCTTTTTTGTCGGCAGCAGTGATTGCTGAATACTTTTTGCATAATCTAGCTCATGAATAAATTTTTCATTTGATTTTCTGACTTCCTCAGTCCTTTTATCAATAATACGTTCCAAATTATTGGCATAGAGTTTAATTTGTTTTTCAGCGTTTTTCAAATCTTGCAAAGGTAGCCCCACATTGAATCTAAAAACAGCTGTAAATATGATATAGAACCCTGCAAGATTAAACATATGGGATGCGAGTGTTATAATTTCTATGTACTCTCCACCTGACATTAAGACTAATCGCCCAGCAACTATACACAGAAGACCAGAACATACACGCACCAAGTAGCCATTGTTATTGCGTACAAATAATACAAAATTCAAGATCAACGCCGTGACCAGCATCACTAGATATAAACGATTGAATGCATACACTACCCACTCTCGCCCAAAAATGCTCAGCAATTTATTGAACAGTCCTAAAGTAATAACAAGTACTACAATGCCAATAATGGGCCAATATTTGATAAATACATTACGCGGATTCCGCACTTTTGAATCAAAAGCTACAAACGCAGAAATAAGAATCCCAATAACAAACACCAAATCTCCCAGTGCTTCATATTCACTGACAATCGAAGCGCCCACTTGAATCCCTAAGGACAAATGCGTCGCCGCAACCGACGCCAATATTTTAAGGACGCCTAGACATAAAAATACAATTGCAAAAATCAACATTTTGATTCTTTGATAACTTGCATAGGCATAATACGATGTATTGAAAATGATGAAAATCGCTATCATAGTCAAGATATTCAAAAGTCCATTAATAGCCATTATTTGCTTTTCAGACAGGACTTCGTGTATTTGAAATTGGTACCTTATCAATAACACACTGGCAATTAAGCAAATAATCAAAGAAATGATGAAGTGCAAAAACGCTTTTGCCGTTTCAAAGGTATTAGCGCGATCCTTATAAAGCATTTATTAGCCTCAATTCTAGAAATTTTCTCTTTCCCAGCCTAAATTACAACTCCATTTAAAATCCTAATCTCTTTATATTAGTCTACCATATAAATGGTTAAGACGTCAAAACTCTAGTTGAACATTTTCATACACTCCAAAGAGCCGGAATCCTCAACTGGCTCTTTAGAGTGTATGAAAATAAGAGAAACTCATTTTTGCGACTCTAACCATAAATGATTAAGACGTCAAAACTCTAGTTAGCATTTTTAAGGACAAAAAAAGACAAAAAAAAAGCGTCCTGCAAGCAGGACAAAGGGTATAAGGGTATATATGATGATGGAGTTTAGCGATAGGAAGTGTTTCAATTTTTCCGTTCGGTATCGTATGTAATAATTATACGTTACAAAACTGAATTATCCAAGTCTTTTTTGAACTCGCCCAAGTGATCTGTGATCAATAAGCGATAATGTCCTCTTGCAACGCAAGGGATTGTGTCTTCTGAACAGCAGATTGATTAGGGTGTCAAAAGTCCGTAGTTGATCTTGTTCATACTGCATATAGTTCCGGAATGTTCAACTGGAACTATATGCAGTATGAACAATCGAGAAACTTACTTTTGACACTCAAATAAAGATTACATAGTCGACTTTCGGTTCTAAGCAATCAGCATCATACATTAAATGCAACACTCAAATCATGAGCATAAAGTGACCTGAACTGGTCTCGACCCCAAAACAATCACTCCCATACAACCGTCCCACAACCGTCCCACGCGAAGCGCTGAACGGCCCCACAACTACCGTCCCACAACCGTCCCACGCGAAGCGCTGAACGGCCCCACAACTACCGCCCCACAACCGTCCCACGCGAAGCGCCGTACAACCCTTTTGATTCACTCTGCTATTCTAAAGATATGGTGTTTCAGGACATTTTCCATTTCACATCACAGTAAAAATGCCCATTCGAAAATGACCTCAGCCTCTTAATCAGACAGATTCTCTATGGTCAGCGAAATTGTATGCGTGTCTCCGTTCCATACAATTCCACCCCCAAATGCGTCCGTTATAAACCTCAAAGGAACAAATGATCTGCCGTCTCGAATCATAACAGGAACGTCCATCACACTGACTAGACCATCAATACTCGCCTCTTTGTTATTGTTTTGCACTTTTATAAGTTTGCCATAACGATTTATCACAATACGCCCTGTTGAGGCTTCCCAAGACACCTTAGCGCCAAGTGATTCTGCAATACTTCTTAACGGCACCAATGTTCTGCTATCAAAAATGAATGGCTCTGCGTCAAATAGGCGTTCTTTATTGTTGAGAAGGACTTTAATTGGATAGGCTCTCAGTTTTTTGATGACCAATGCATTGCTAAGCGCTCTGCCCGGTGCTGATAAATATTTGCCGTTTGCATAGATGCCACTTGACCCACCACCATCTAAATTAATAGCATCTACCATTCCCAACTGAATCGCTATGTCTGCGAGTTCGTATACGGTTGCACTACTCACGACAGTTATGCCTAATTGACCGGAATTCGTCATACCCAGTAAAGTTCTTGTGCCTTGATCTGTCGTTATTTTGGACTCTTTAAAACCTTCACCAATTGGATTTACAACTTTCATTCCATCACTCACCAAAGTTGGTCCTGCACCTACAGCTGTTCTGACCGTATCGAAGTAGCTGGTCAAGTCAATGCCGTTTTTATCTTTATAACCCATCTTATAAGCAGCTTCATTGCCAACCGAGAAAACCTCCAGTACACGTTCATTGTTGGTCAACAGTAAAAAACCCTCTGAAGGTATTTCCCATAAACCCGATTGTATTTTTGTGACGATGCCCTTTGCAACTTGCACACCCGTAAAAGCATGTGCTGGCATGTATCCTTTGTAATTGGAGTCGAATAACATGACTGCCGATGAATCATTATAAAAATGGTTGATATTCCATGCATACCATGCATATGGCCATTCCCATTGTCCTTGGGTGCTTCCTAAAATTGTGATATTCGGTCTAATAACGTCCCCTTTATTACTTGTACTCATTGTAAACATTGAACCTGCATTTGAAATATGCTCTACTTTTCCATTGTTTATAATAGTGCCCTGAACTTGTGGATTATTGGTTGAATATGCATCAAAGAAAGTGCCGTTTACCCCGGCTATTCCAATGCTGCTTTCATTCGTAGACCCTGTCACAATATCTTTTAATAAGGCCACTTGTCCTATACCGCCTTTGGCAGCTACCGCATCAATTCTCACGAATGGGTCATTCATATTCACCCAAAGTACATTGACTGTTGTCGTCTTCGCATTCAATTTGACTTTTACTGAAACTGTTTTTACACTGTCATCTGCAAATGACATTAGAGAAAGTGACAGGACTACAATAAGGGTTAAACTTAAAACAAACCTGTTCTTCATTGGATACCTCTCTGATTAGCTTTTCATTTATGGAGCGACTTCATCAAGTATAAAGCGCCGTTTGATCTGGATTTTTGAGTCCCTTGCGCTTGATGAGTGGCAGTTTCAGCTCTTCTGCAATGGATGCAATCAACTCCCTTTGTTCTCTGCCAAGCTTTTCATGAACCACAAATCCACTGATGCCACCTTTGATGGAGGCAAGACATTTTCGAATCAAATCTTTCCCTTGTTCTCCTGTGTACTGCTCATTTTCAATCCACCTCGATGGCAATATGTGGGTCAGACCCACAGGGTGGGTTTCATGTAAAATAGCATTGGTGATGGTTTCTTCAAAATGTATGC
>JBBRGL010000241.1:0-4521 GCA_038240675.1 Peptostreptococcales bacterium | reverse complement strand
GTAAAAGCGGTAGCGAATCAAACCAATCTTCTTGCATTAAATGCCTCTATAGAAGCAGCAAGAGCTGGTGATAGTGGCAAAGGATTTGCTGTTGTCGCACAAGAAATTAGAAAGTTAGCTGAAGATACAGATGAATTATCTGGCAAAATTGATACCGAAATTGGTAGCGTAACAGTTTCTTTTAATCACCTTCAAGAAGCTTTTAAGGGTTTGGTCGCGACGAATGATGAAACGAGTCAATCTTTAGATAAGATTTCTGAAAGAATTGCCTCGTTAGATCAAGGCACAGAGACTTTAAAAGGAAAAGTTTTACGAATGGACAATGGTGTTACAAAAATTATGGATGCAAACTCAAAGTTATCATCCAATACAGAAACCATCAGTTCAGCGCTTGAAGAAAGCACAGCCATCATAGAAGAAGTGAAAGCCACAACGGACAGCATATATAGAGATATGGATGAAATTATGATCAGCAGTCAATCCATAGAAAAAGTTGTGTCTACAATATAAACCTTTTAAAAAAACCTGACAGATTGTCAGGTTTTTTTTTTACATTTACAAGGTTGCACCAGTGCCAGGCACCAAAATGAAGTTCAATGAGCGAACTGACGAGCGTTTAACACCATCAACATAATAATAAAACACCCACCGATGTCATCGGTGGGTGTTTTATTATAAACATATCCTATTTAAATCTTACTCAAATCTTCTTGGAGTAGTTTTTGGATTAAAGTGAAATTGACATAAAAATTTTTGGTGATATAAAAAAATTGTCATCGATGCACTCAAGTGTTACAATTAAGGTGTATGGAGGTGTACACATGACAACTTTAGAAATGATGCAGGCAGCACTCGAACTTGCTGGCCTTGAAAAGGCGCCAGAGGATACAGGGATTACCTATCCTGGTGAAAATGTTCAAAAAATTCTCATGGGAATCGATATGGAATCCCCTGAACTTTTACTGGCAAAAGAACTTGGATTTGATTGTGTCGTCAGTCATCACCCTCATAGTGGGCTAGAAATGATGAATTTCTATAAGGTTTTGGACATTCAAATCGACAAAATGGTCTCTAATGGCGTTCCGATCAATAAGGCACAAAAGGCCCTTAGAAAGAAAATGGCTTTGCTTGAAGCGGGTTCCCATCCTAAAAATTATGACAAAGTCGATTCAATGGCCAAACTCCTTGAAATGCCTTATATGAACATCCATCTGCCAGCAGATTTGATTACGGAGAGAAAAGTACAGTCCCTTATGGACCAAATCTCTGAAAACAATCCGAGGGTAGTTCTCCAAGATATTATTAATGAGCTCGGCAAACTCGGCGTCTATCAAAACGGTTTGTCAAAACCAGTCATTCGCGTTGGCGGTCCATCGGATTTTGCCGGCAAAATATTGGTGCTTATGGCAGGAGGGACAAATGGGGGTGTTGATGTTTTCAAAGCTTATTTTGAAGCGGGCATAGGCACTATTATCTGCATGCATGTTCCAGAAGATGTAAAAAAAGCCAGTGAAGATCAAAATATCGGCAACGTTATCGTCGCAGGTCACATGTCATCGGATTCCATTGGTCTTCATGAAATTATTAAACTATGGAGAAGCATGGGATTAGAAATTACCACCATGTCTGGTATTGTTCCAGAATAGTCTAAGCAGAATGAAAACGAATTTCAGAAAGGTCACAGATTGCGTAGTCTGTGACCTTTTTTTATGCGTGTGGGAAGTCGTGATAACAATTGTCAAAATATTTTTAAAATTAAAAGAGGAGTTTGGAAGTACATATCGAATTAAGAGGGAGTACGGGTTTTTCAAATCAACGATCAATTATAAAATTATTGAGGAGGAAATTCATGAAAACTTATCAGGTGGATCAAATTCGCAACATTGCATTGCTCGGACATGGGGGTTCAGGAAAAACGACATTGGTGGAGTCAATCGCTTTTTCCCTTGGATTAACAAAGAGAATGGGTAAAGTAGACGATGGCAACACAATTTCTGACTTTGATAAAGAAGAAATTGCGCGAAAGTTCTCAATCGGAACTTCCGTAATGCCTGTAGAAGCCAATAATGATAAAATAAATTTTCTTGATACCCCCGGATACTTTGATTTTGCAGGAGACGTTTTTTGTGCCTTGCGCGTCGCAGGAGCTGCTGTTATTTTGATGGATGCATCTGCAGGAATAGAAGTTGGCACTGAAAAATCTTGGGATTACTGCGAAGAGCGCAACCTTCCAAGACTTATTTTTCTGAATAAAATGGACAAAGACAATGTAGATTTTGGACGTCTCATTGGACAACTCCAAGACAAGTTCGGCAAAAAAATCGCGCCATTTGCAATCCCAATTATGAAAGATGAACATTTTGCAGGATTTATCAACGTTGTTGATTTAAAAGGCAGATGTTTTGATGATAAAGGTATTAGCGACTGCGAAATACCAAAAGGTTATGAAGATGAAATTGCTATGTACCGCTCAATGCTTATTGAAGCTGTTGCAGAATCAGATGAGACACTCCTTGAAAAATTCTTCGACGGCGTTGAATTCACAGAAAAAGAGTTTCATGATGGCCTAAGAAAAGGTGTGGTGTTAGGCAACATTATCCCTGTCATCTTCGGATCTGCTGAAAAATCTGTAGGCGTTCAAACCCTCATAGACGTGGTCACGGAATATATGCCAACGCCAAAAGACATGCACAATGGCGAATCAATCGGCATACATCCCACAACAGAAGCACAAGAAGTCAGACAAATGGATGAAAAAGAGCCTTTCTCAGCCCTTGTATTCAAAACTGTCGTCGACCCATTTGTAGGCAAAATCTCCTTGTTTAAAGTCTACTCAGGGTCTATCTCAAAAGACACAGAGGTGCTCAACGCCAATAAAGATGAAATCGAAAAATTAGGTGCACTGTTTGTATTAAGAGGCAAGCAACAAGTTGAGGCCACTAAAATCTCTGCTGGAGATATAGGTGCAACGGCTAAACTCCAATACACAGAAACAGGCCATACCCTTTGTGACAAAAACAAACCGATCCGCTATGAAAGCATCGATTTCCCAGTGCCTTGTCTGTTCCTTGCAGTTGAGCCAAAGGCAAAAGGAGATGAGGACAAAATCGGCAGTTCACTCCAGCGGCTCAAAGATGAGGATCCTTCATTCTCTGTTTTCAGAAATGCTGAAACCAGACAACTTTTGATCGGTGGGCAAGGGACTATGCAGCTGGCCGTCATCACCCATAAGCTCAAAAATATATTTGGTGTAGATGTGGCTCTGGCGGATCAAAAGATTCCTTACCGCGAAACCATCAAAGGCCGTTCTGAAGTACAGGGCAAACACAAAAAACAATCAGGCGGCGCAGGTCAATACGGAGATGTCCATATAAGGTTCGAACACTGCGATACAGAGTTTGAATTTGTAGAAGCCATATTCGGCGGATCTGTACCAAAGCAGTACGTACCCGCTGTTGAAAAAGGACTCCGCGACGCCGTGCATAAAGGTGTTTTGGCAGGATTCCCAGTGGTGAATATCAAAGCGACATTGTTTGACGGCTCTTACCACGCAGTTGACTCAAATGAAAACGCCTTCAAAATGGCTGCATCCATCGCCTTCAAAAAAGGCATGGAAGAAGCGAAGCCTATCCTCCTTGAACCCGTAATGCACGTTGAAATCAACGTTCCAGACGATTACATGGGCGACATCATGGGCGATATGAATAAGAGACGTGGACGGATACTTGGCATGGAACAGTTCAAGTTAGGCTACCAGCGCGTCATAGCAGAAGCGCCTCAGTCAGAGATGTTTGCCTATGCAACAGATCTAAGATCCATGACACAGGCACGCGGACAGTTCGTTATGCGCTTTGAGCGTTACGACGAAGTCCCTACACAGCTTTCTGACAAGATTGTCGAGTTGGCTAAAAAGGATAAAGAGGAAGAACATCACTAGAAAATTCACAGGCAGTGAAGCATTTGAGTCTGATCAACTCAGGATGCTTCGCTGTTTTTCTTTTGGTATCACTTTGGCTATCCAACCGAATTGCGGTATAATAAGGAAGAGTACAGTAACACCTAAGGAGGCCATCAAATGTATTATGAATGGCGTGAAGCGATGAAAACAGGGAATGCGCGCATCGACGAACAACATCAAGCACTTATGACCCATCTTGATCATCTGCTCAAAAAAGCTTCTTATGGGGATTCGAGATTGGATTTAGAGACTGATTTGCGGTTTTTTGAAAACTATGTCATTGAGCACTTTACAGATGAAGAGCTCCTGCATCAAACAACCCTTGCTCCAAATTTGGAGGCACATATACAAGCTCACAGAGGACTCATACTCTTGATGGAAGCCCTTGTCCATGATCTAAAAGTGAATGGTGTCAGTTTCAGTTTGGAACTGAGAGTGTACAATGGACTCGTCAAAGCTTTAATAGAGCAGGTTCATCGTTTTGACGTGCCTTTAGCTTCTTATTTAAAAGGACAAGTTTAAAACCCTCTGTGATGTGTATTCGAAAATGTCCTAAAATACCA
>JBBRGL010000240.1:0-4528 GCA_038240675.1 Peptostreptococcales bacterium | reverse complement strand
AAAGGCTCGCTGCAAGCTTTTGTTTGATGGGGTCAGCCATGAGAAAGCCTGCACTCCGGGCTTGGTCGTGATTGGAGAGGAAAATGGCGTCGATAGATTTTGGATTTGCTGTTTTGAGGTTTTTTTGATAGGCCGCTATTTGGGCGATGAGACCAGCGCCTTTTCCATTTCGGAGAGTCTCTATAAATTTACCGGTGGGTCCTGATAGCCCAAAGTTAAAGAGACTGTCTATTCCTGATTCATAGTAGCGTGCGACTGTCATAGGGTCCGCCCAGGCTTCCGCAACGATGTAAGCGTCTGGTGAATAGGCTTTTATTTCTGCATTGAACCATTTGAGGAAGGCAACATTCTGGACAGTATCTTCACGGTAAAAATGGAGGACCGCATCTAGTCGAAAACCAGTAACGCCGTGGTCTATCCAAAACTGTGCTATTTTGAGGAGTTCGGCTCTAAGGTTGGGGTTGTCTAAATTGAGATCAGGCATCTGATCCCAGAATACGCCTTCATAAGACCACCCACTGGGGAGTCCAAGGGTATGGTAGCCTTTGCCTATAGGAGTCTTTGTAAAGTTGTAGTAGCCAACGTATGGGTTATGACTGCGACAAAGGCCAGGTGTAGTACAGACTGCTTGACCACAGGGTTCTTTTGAAAGGCTAGAGATGGCCGAAATAAACCACGGGTGCTTTGCAGAGGTGTGATTGAGCACAAGGTCTATGATGATCTTGATGTCTTTTTTGCGGGCATTTTGAGTGAGTGCGTCAAAGTCTGCAAGAGTTCCATAGGCAGGATCGATGGCGTAGTAGTCCGTGACATCGTATTTGTGATAGGTAGGTGACGGCATAATGGGCATAAGCCAGATGCCATCTGCACCTAAATCGCCTTGGATGTAGCTCAGTTTTTCGGTGACTCCTTTTAAGTCGCCAATCCCATCGCCTGAGGCATCAAAAAAAGACCGGACAAATACCTCGTAGTACGTCCGGTAATTGTCCGATGGGGTTTGGGTGCATCCAGATAGGGTGAGCGTCAGTGATAAAAGCAATAGCATTGATAGACTGATTTTCTTGAACATGATTTGAACCTATCCTTTCACAGAACCACCGGTGACGCCTTCAACGTAATATTTTTGCATGATGATAAAGAGAATGGTGATGGGAATAGCAATAAGCACAGCGCCAGCGCAGAACTGCGTGAAGTATTTGAAGATATTTTCACGGGTGATCATTTGATAGAGGCCAAGGGCTATGGTGTATTTGTCGTAATTGTCTTTCATAATGACGCTGACAAAGATAAAATCCACCCAAGGGGCTATAAAGGACATGAGCACGGTGTAGATAATAATGGGTTTAGAAAGAGGAAGGGTTATTTTCCAGAACACATCGTTTTTGGTGGCACCGTCTAGAAGTGCGGCTTCGTCAAGTGACATGGGGATGGTGTCAAAAAAACCTTTGGCGATGTAATAGCCAAGTCCTGCGCCACCTGAATACACTAAAACCAGTGAAAGCAGGGATTGATCTAGGCCTATCGTCTTTAGGATATGATAGATTGCTACCATGGACATAAACCCTGGAAACATGCCAAGTATGAGCATAATGTTCATCAGGGGCTTTCGCGCTTTGAAACGGAGTCGACTCATGGTATAGCTGACCATTAGTACAAAAAGCGTGGAGATGATGCAAGTGAATACCGCCACTTGAAATGTATTGGCATACCACTGCGGATAATTGAAAAGATCAGTTTCTGTGAATAACTTAATGTAGTTGTTGAATGTATAGGTCTTTGGAAAAATATAATTGGTAAAAGCACCTGGCTCGGCTCTGAAGGAACTGAGGATCAACCATGCTACAGGGAGTAGCCAAATCACAGAAAGAAAAGAGAGACCACAGTAAATGAGTGTATCCGTAATGCGTGTCAGTGTTTTCATACTTTTGATCATTGGAATTCTTCCTCCTTTTTGACGGATGAGGATGTGTTAAAGGCAATGAGTGCGAATATGGCTGATAGGATGAAGACGATAATCCCGATGGTGGAGGCCATGCTGTAATTCTGTTCAGTCACTGTGAGTTTGTATAGCCATGTCACAAGGAGGTCTGTCTTGCCGGCCTGGAAGTAGTCGAGGGATAGTGGGCCTCCGCCGGTGAGGAGGTAAATGACGTTGAAATTGTTGATATTGCCGATGAACTGAGTGATCAGGTAAGGACCAGAGACAAACAGCATATAGGGCATGGTGATTTTCAGGTAGGTCATCCATGGTCCTGCGCCGTCCATTTTGGCACTTTCATAGAGTTCAGCGGGGATGTTCATCAGGATACCTGTGGTGATCAGCATGGTGTAGGGGATGCCCACCCACATGTTGACGACAATGACCACTATGCGCGCTAGGTTGCCGTTGGTGAGAAAAGGAATAGGTGCAGTTGTAAGCCCTGTGGCTTGGAGGGCCACGTTGAGAGGGCCAAGTTCATGTAAGAGCCTCGACATGAGCATAAGGCTTACAAATTGAGGTACAGCGATGGTGATGACAAAAATTGTGCGCCAGAATTTTTTGAGTTTGATGGTTTTGCGGTTGATGACCATTGCGAGGATCATGCCGAAAAAGTAATTGGTCAATGTCGCAAAGAATGCCCAAACCATGGTCCATGCGAATAAGCTGCGAACTGTAGTCGCCTTGGTTTTGTTCTGCCACAGCGTGTCTTTGAAGTTCTCGAAACCCACCCATGTGAAAAGATTGCCAGGCGGTTGATGGAAGCGGTCAAAATTGGTAAAGGCGATGAGAATCATAAAAACAAGTGGCAATATGGTAAAGGCGATGACGCCAAAAGTAGGCAATGTGAGAAGAGTCTTGTGATAATTTGAGTCTAAAAGGCTCTTCAAATCCGTTAAGAATGAAGGTGGTTTTTTGCCGGATGAAGCGATCTGCTGTGATTTGAAGGCAGATGCGACGTTCTTACCATAGAGGTATAAAAAATAAAGTGTAATAAAGACGCTGAGAAGACTATAAAGCAGAATGAGCATGGAGTTGTCGCCTTGAACATACTCATAGATTTCAAGGGAAGCATTCCAAACTTCATATTTTACTGCGGTGCCGAGGGTTGTGATTTGTTTGAGGTAGGGCAAAGCAAAGGCTATGAGAAAATTGAAATAAGCCAGTTGGACACCCAAGTAGAGGAGTCCTTTGATGAACTGCCCTCGTAGTATATTGCCAGAGCCCATGATGACAAAAGACAGTTTGGTCTTGAAATCGCCTTTGATAAAGGCGTTTGCAAATTCTTGTAGAGGATTTTTAAAAGACAGATGTTTGCTCATAGGGACTCCTTTAAGGGAAGGTGAGGTTGGGTTGCTGAAAAGCTGCGGATTTCTTGCTCCCCCATAGCCTCTGATTGTTGAGGGTCAAAGGCTGGATGGACACACAGGTCCATCCCTACACAGGTAATGGAGCAGGTGCTTGTGCATGTCTTTTCGTAGGGTCGGCCCTGTGTGGAGGCCACTGAAAAACTGCGAATTTCTTCGTTGTCGCGCCAAACTCCGGGCTTCAAGAGATAATCAGTAGAAGCCTCATGCTTTGTGAATCAAGCATGAACACTCCCTTCGGGATTTTCCCACTTAACGATGAAGCTGTTAAGTTACAAAAATACGCTGACTTAAGCTCCAGTCCTCGTTTGGCGCACGCCTCGAACTTCTTGCTTTTGATTGGCCTCTAAAACCGGACTTTTTCAGTGGCCTCCCTGTGTGTCTGACTGGAGTTTTGTGTTGGATTGATGTAGATTAGGCAGGTTCAATATCTCTGGCAACATATACCGGTATCCTTTTGATTCATCCATGATTAGAGTGTCAAAAGTAAGTTTCTCGATTATTCATACTGCATATAGTTCCAGTTGAACATTCCGGAACTATATGCAGTATGAATAAGATCAACTACAGACTTTTGACACCCTAATCAAAATTAGAATTTGCAACATACATCAAAGGCTACACCACAGAATCTAAAGGCAATCAACTATTTGTAAAACTCAAAGGTGGATTGGTTTGGGGAACACCGTTTTTTCCAGGCCACGATTTGTCTATTGAAGTGAATCAAGCCATTCAAGAGATTTATTTTGTAGACAGTCAGGGAAAAGAGAAGGTAAAGATCTGGCCGGGAAACTGAGTCAGGATGTAGGACTCTTTAGTGCACTGATTGATAATGCGTGGGCCTCTATGAAAAGAATTATCTGAGTTTGATAAAGGTATTGTGATAAACATGAGATTGATGGTATAACTAGGTAAAGAACAGAACTGTTGATAAGGATGATTTAATCGATTAAAAGGAGAGTGCTTATGATTTATAGAAATGCAGTCATTGGAGATATACCGGCAATTGAAGTGTTGCAAAAGAAATATCATATTTCGACCATAAGCGAGGCCGAAAAAGCCCAGGGCTTTGTAACGACCTTGTTCACAGAGGAACAGTTTAGAGAGATTATTGAAAAAGAAAATGGCATTTCAATTGCCTGTGATGGAGATAAGGTTGTCGCTTATGCTATGGCTGCATCAT
>JBBRGL010000239.1:0-4542 GCA_038240675.1 Peptostreptococcales bacterium | reverse complement strand
GGCAGTTGATTGAACAGACCCTAGCGCAAGCAAAAATCAAAATCAGTCAACTCAATATAGTATCCACTATAGAGGACAACGAAACCATCAAGCAACTTGTAGCCTTGGATGTCGGTGTCAGTTTTATTTCTGAAATTGCTATTCGAAAAGAAGTAGAACTCAAACTTATCCACGCCTACTCCATCAAAGATCTGCAGTTCAATCGCAAATTCTATTTTGTATACCATAAAAATCGTTACCTATCGCCCTTGGATCAAGCTTTTAGGGACTTTATCATTCATTATGCGCGGAATTTAAATCTTTAACAAACACAACACGAGATCTACCCCAAATCCATAAAAAAGGTGAGACAATTTTTGAAATTGTCTCACCTTTTTATTTTGGCGGGAGAGTGTGGGAATCGAACCCACCTAAGAAGCTATTAACCCCTCAAACTGGTTTTGAAGACCAGAGGGCACACCAGCACCCATCCACTCCCATGTGATCTCCCGCGCAATTTTTATTATACACTATTTTGGAGATGAAAACTATGAATTTGAAAAATTTAAAACCTCAGCAATTCATCCTCAACAATTGATAAAGCTCATATGTTGGTTTTGGTCATGCAGTTTGGGCAGATTACTTTATCTCCACAAGAACTCTGGAGTCCTCGCCTTTTTTTGTGATTTTCTGCTGATCTAAATACTCAAGGATTGGCACGGCGTATTTCCGAGAGGTACTGAGCAAATCTCTGCATTCTGCTAGGCTAATCTTGCCGTTTGCCAGTATGAATGAACGGATAAGCGCTAATGCCTCTGTGTAATTTTTCTGATGCAGGCAGATGCTTTGATCTATTTTAATCAGAACACCTCTCTCAAGGAGCGACTGAATCATCTGCATCCCGTTTTCTGAAGGACCGCAGGTTTTGATGATCTCTTCTATGAGGGGAGGCGCAAATCGTCCTGTCAAATAGGCATTTTCAAATTGTGCTTGAATTTTTCTTTGTCCCTCAGTCAAAACGATTTCGAAGTCATAAAGGGCGACTGTATTGTTTTTAGACTGAATAACCCGTTCGTTTACGAAATACTGTATGACACTTTCAGAGAGCTTCCCTAAATCCTTGGGCAAAATTTTGTTTCTAAACTCTTCCTTGCCCATTCCCGACTTTAAGGGGTTTTTGTCATGATACTGACTGAGCACATTCTTTACAGAGCGCTGTAGCTGATCCAAATACTCAATATGCACAATCACTTGATCTGTCAATTGAACGGTGAGACCCTCCTCACACAGATGCTCAATCGCCTCTTTAAGTTCACTACTTTCTTTGCCCAGTTGCATGGCCAGAAAATCAATGGTTTCAAAAGTCTTGCTGTATTTTTTGACTGTCTGCTCCACTATTTCTTCGAAATCGCCCATTTCTTTGATCTGTAATTCCTCTAACACATGGGTCTTAAACCGCTTGTGCTTGAAGGGGTTAGAGTCAAGAACTACACCACCGCCGATAGTATCCATGGGTGAATAGAATCTTAAAACGAAATGATCGCCGGTTTTCAAGGCGACATTGCTCTCTAACCGAAGCTGTGCATAGGCTTTTTCGCCTTCCTCGAGGGTATCTCCCTCAAGGAGGATCACCCGTCCAAGAACCTCGCTGGTACCGTGATAAAAGCGTATACGGGTTCTGTTTTTAAGCTCTCTCGGTATATTGGTCAGCAGGTTGAGTTTCACATCGAGAAGCATGGTCACATTCATGGAGTCTTGTTTGGCAAGGACGTCTCCGCGACTGATCTCCTCTTTTTTGACCCCTGCTAAATTGATGGCGACCCGCTGTCCCGCATAGGATGTATTGACATTCTTGCCGTGCATCTGTATATTTTTGATTTTAGCCGTTTTGTTGTGTGGGTATATCGACAATACATCTCCCACATTCAGAGTTCCTTCCACCTGTGTCCCAGTAATAACCGTTCCAAATCCATCAGCAGAAAAAACGCGATCTATAGGAATCCGAACAGCCGCACTCAAATCCTTTTGAGTGACGTCCTGAGTCATTTGAAAAATCATGTTCTTAAGTTCCTCTAACCCCAACCCTTTAAGAGCGGAAACAGGCACTACAGGCGCATCCTCAAGAAAGGTCCCTTTGACGTATGCCTTGACGTCCTCTGTAATCATGCCGAGCCATTCTTCTTCCACGAGGTCCGCTTTGGTCAAAACGATAATGCCCTTTTGAATTTGAAGGATGGACAGAATATTGAGATGCTCCTGTGTCTGAGGCATAATGCCTTCATCCGCTGCTATGACTAGAAGGACCATATCAATGCCCCCAACGCCAGCCAGCATATTTTTGATAAATTTTTCATGGCCAGGCACGTCAATAATGCCAGCCCGATCGCCATCTGGAAGGGTCAAATAAGCAAATCCCAAATCGATGGTAATGCCCCTTTTTTTTTCTTCTTTTAATCGATCCGTATCCGTACCTGTAAGTGCCTTGATCAGCGCTGTTTTCCCGTGATCTATATGTCCAGCAGTCCCAATAATGATGTTTTTCAAGTGCTTACCCTCTGCTCAATATGATTTTAAATGCATTTACAATTGTCATAAAATCACCTCTGTGAAGGGTTCTGACATCTAAATAAATTTGGTCCTTATGAATACGCACGACTATAGGTGTTTCCCACTGCCTCAATTGTTCTTCTAGGCTGTGTGCAGACATATGGTGAGATTTGACTGCAATAAGGCAAGTAGGGAGTTCTTCAAGCGGCATGGAGCCTCCCCCTACTTGAGACATTCCCGCCTCAAGTGAAGCCGTGAAACCTTCTATATTTGCATTGAAAAGGTCCAATAGCTCTGCTGCAAGTTCCCGTATGGTCTCTAGTGGTATAGTGAGCATGGCTAGAACAGGGATCTGACTTACCGCTTTTTCTGGATCATAATACAGCCTAAGCGTGGCTTCAAGAGCGGCTAAAGTCAATTTGTCAATTCTAAAAGCCCGGGTCAATGGATTGCGCTTCATTCGTTCAATGAGGGTTTTGTTGCCAATAATAATACCGGCTTGAGGACCTCCTAAAAGTTTATCGCCGCTGAAACATATGACATCGGCGCCTGACTTGACGCTGTCAAAGACCGTTGCTTCACTGTGTATGCCATATTTTTTGAAATCCACTAAGGCCCCGCTGCCTAAATCGTGAATCACTGGAATAGCGTGATAGTTCCCCAGGGTCACAAGCTCGCTCAGCTCAACTTCTTCTGTGAACCCCAATATGCGGTAATTGCTGGTATGGACTTTGAGAAGTGCACCTGTTTGCCCCTCAACGATGGCATTTTTGTAATCTGAAAAATGCGTCTTGTTGGTGGCACCCACTTCCACTAAAGTCGCACCACTTTGCTCCATGATTTCTGGCACCCTAAAAGAACCACCGATCTCGACAAGTTCCCCGCGGGAGACGATAACCTGCTTGCCTTTAGCAAGAGTGCTGAGTATAAGTAGGACTGCTGCAGCGTTATTATTGACCACAAGGGCGGATTCCCCACCACAGATAGTCGTTAAAATCTCTTCGACGTGCTCATAGCGAGATCCACGCTTACCCGTCTCTGTATTGTACTCGAGGGTAGAATAGTTCTCAGCAATGTCCCATACTTGATCTTTAAGCCCCTCATAAAGGGGCGCTCTGCCTAAATTGGTGTGCAAAATAACACCTGTTGCATTGATCACCTTTTTTAGATTCATGGCGTTATTTTTTCTTATATCGTTCATAATGCCATCGATCATCTCTTCTACATTGATTTCGAAGTCACTAAACTCTTCTTTATTCAGTATTTCCTGTCGTGTAAATTCTAATTTTTTGCGTATGGAGTCAACGAGAACATGATGACTCACCTTCGCAGAGATTTCTTGTAATTTTGTATGATTGATGAGATCATCCACTTTGGGGATAGACCTCAATAATGTACTTTGAATAGACATATCATCACTCCTTATAAGCCTGAACTGTCCTCTATTATATATGGCTAAGCTGCTAAAAGTATATAGTTGAATCTTTAGAGCCCCTCACTAACCCGAAAAACATTGTTACATGGACACATGGATCCATCCCTACGAATGAATAGTAATCCCATATGTTCGAGATCTGATTTAGGACGAATTCATTATTGGCCTAGGTTTGTGAAGGTTTTCGTAGGGTCAGACCCGTGTGTCTGACCGGCTTTTGACTTATTAACTCTTGACTGATTATTTCATGACTGAATACTACAAATCTATTGTACAAACGTTAAATCTTCAAACCTTCGAACCGCGGATGGACACATGGATTTATCCCTACGAATGAATAGTAATCCTATATGTTTGAGATCTGATTTAGGGCGAATTCATTATTGGCCTAGGTTTGTGAAGGTTTTCGTAGGGTCAGACCCGTGTGTCTGACCGGCTTTTGACTGATTATCTCTTGACCGAATACTACAAATCTATTGTACAAACGTTAAATCTTATAACCTTCGAACCGCGGATGGACACATAGATCCATCCCTACGAATGAATAGTAATCCTATATGTTTGAGATCTGATTTAGGGCG
>JBBRGL010000238.1:0-4587 GCA_038240675.1 Peptostreptococcales bacterium | reverse complement strand
TTTTAATATAGTCATTCGAACCCTTGTAGCCTGTCAAGAACACCTCTATTTTGGGGTCGGTGGCGGCATTGTTTGGGATTCAGATCCGATGAGTGAATATGAAGAGTCTGTCACAAAGGGAAAAGCACTGATGGAAGCCATCAGTGGTGGAGGGTCATATGTATTGGAGCAACAAAACTGTACCTGAGTCAATTGTCTATTCCAAAGCTTTTCAACAGGGTCTTAGCTTTGTAGAAGCCATGCGCATAAAAGACGGCAAACTCGCCTATTTGGAGCAGCATTTAGATAGACTCTATGCTGCGTTTGAGGATTTTAACGAACGTGCATCCATTGAAAAGGACCAACTTGAAAAAGCCCTGACGGATTATATCTCTTGCTCACCTGTAAAAAACGGCAGAGGACGGGTTCAAAGCTTTGATGATGAAGGACTGCAGTCTGTCGTCATGACAGTTGATGACTATGGCTATGATTCAGATAGCCTTTTGACAGAGGGAATCACGTTAGGACTTACGACAAATCTAAGACCTGTTCAGGATTCACGCTTTAAATACAAAACCAATCAATATTTGAGCGCACTGATGGAGCAAAAAAAACAGCCGAATTGTCATGAGATTATAGGCGTCAACGATGTAGGCAATATCACAGAAGGCTTAAAATCCAACGTTTTTTTTGTTGTTCAAAACCATGTATATACACCTGATTTGGCCTGCAATATCCTCGGTGGGATTATGCGGCAACAAGTTGCAGAAATTTTAGGCAGTGAAGGTTTTGAAATTTCAACAGGTTGTTATACAATAGAGGATATAATCGGTGCTGAAAGCATCTTTGTTACGAACGCCCTGATGCCAGTAGCGGTTGTATCCACATTTTTAGGCAAGCACTACAAGCCACTATCACCCGAACTTATGCGTATTTTCAAAACTTTATAAAGAAATGAAGTTTTACGCTAACGCGAAACCGCACCCATTGCCAAGCTGCAAAATAACGCAGCTTACACAATGGGTGCTAACAAGGAGGACTATATGAGCGTTGCAGAACATTTAGAGACATTAATTGAGGAACTTAAGGCTAACGACAATGTGATCAGTATTTCACTCATCGGTACGGCAGGGACTGTTACAAAGGATAAATATGACACCATGAATGACATCGATCTTTTTGTGGTCATGCAAAATTATGGAATTCATGAAAGAGAAGTGAGACAGCACGAGGGAATGAGTTATGACATTACTTATTTTGACATTCTCGACCTGAATAAACTTATTATTAAAGACAATCACGCTTGGATTCGCATATTGTCTAAAGCCAAACACGTCTATAAAAAGGACAATACTGTAGATGCCTATTTTGCTCTTGCAAATCAAATTTTCATATCTGGACCTGACGCTGTGCAGACACCCGAGATTTCAGCTTACAGGTATCAAATTACAAGCGGATTTGACGACGTTTTTAAGCGCAGAGACAAAGAAGTTGAATGTTTGTTTTTAAGTGCCGTCTATCTCAATGAACTTCTTCAATACTACTTCAAGCTTCAAAACACTTGGGTGCCAAGACCTAAAAAAATTCTCAACGTTTTATTTGAAAACGATATGGTTTTGTATGAATTGGTCAAAGCGACTTTGAAGGCAGATTCCCTGGATGAAAAATTGACGCTTTTAGAGGATTTAGTTCTTTACATTTTACGTCCTTATGGCGGTAAAATCGAAGAAATGAATAGAACCCCATTCCCATTTGACTAAGAATAAGGAGTACACAATGGATAGAGAAAAGATAGAACAAGGCGTACGGATGATACTGGAAGCCATTGGCGAGGATCCTAGCAGAGAAGGCCTTGTAGATACACCAAGGCGCATAGCGGGTATGTATGAAGAAATTTTTAGCGGATTGACTGAGGATGCCGGCAAACATTTAGACGTGTTTTTTCAGGCGGATCAACATAATGAGTTGGTCATTGTCAAAGACATTCCTTTTTATTCTATGTGCGAGCATCATTTTGCACCTTTTTTCGGGAAAGTCCATGTCGGGTATATCCCTCAGGGAGGGAGACTCACAGGTCTCAGTAAGCTGGCCAGGGTCGTTGACACCTACGCCAAAAGACCTCAGCTACAAGAACGGCTAACCTCCAGTATCGCAGATATCATCGTCGAGAAATTAGATCCATTAGGGGTCATCGTCGTCATTGAAGCAGAGCATATGTGCATGACTATGCGCGGCATCAAGAAACAAGGATCGATGACTGTCACTTCTGCTGTTAGAGGACTTTTGCAAAAGTCGGCAAAAAGCAGAGCAGAGGCCATTTCGCTGATCAACTTTGGGAGATGAAAATGAAGTCGTTGACTATTGATACGCAAGTTTTTCCTCTGGGGCAAAGAACTTATATTATGGGGATTCTCAACGTGACGCCAGATTCCTTTTCGGATGGGGGAAAATTTGATGCAGTAGAGGGTGCTGTCCTCCATGGCCTCCAAATGCAAAACCTTGGGGCTGATATAATCGATATCGGTGGAGAATCTACAAGGCCCACTGCTGAACCTGTGACCATTGAAGAGGAACTGAGACGCGTTCTTCCAGTGGTACGCGCCTTGAAAAAACAAAGCAGGCTACCCCTATCTATCGATACCTACAAAGCGGATGTGGCTGCTCAGGCAATAGCCTGTGGTGCTTCTTTGATCAACGATGTGTGGGGATTTCAAAAGGATTTGAATATGGCGCACGTAGCCGCTCAGTACAAAGTACCTGCCATTCTCATGCACAATCAAATGGGCACAGACTATGAGGGCGATATTATTGAAGCCATGAAGCATTATTTTAGCCGCTCCATTGAGCTGGCAATTTCTGCTGGTGTAAGCTATGATCGGCTGATCCTCGATCCAGGAATAGGATTTGGCAAAACTTTCGAACAAAACATTCATGTCATGAGAAACCTCAAGGCGTTTAAGTCCTTTGGATTGCCCCTTGTTTTAGGCACGTCGCGTAAATCAATAATCAACGGCATTCTGAATGTACCGCCAAGCGAACGCGTCAATGGCACTGTTGCCACAACGGTTATGGCTGTTGAATGTGGTTATGATATGGTGAGGGTACACGATATAAAAGAAAATTTGGAAGCTGCAAAAGTGGCAGATGTCATTTATAGAGGCCAATTTTAGGAGGCACAATGGACCAGATTTTAATGAAGGGTCTTCAGTTTTATGGGTATCACGGCGTCATGGAGGCTGAAAAGACCTTAGGTCAAAAATTTACAGTCCACGTGACTTTGGACTGCGATTTGAAGCAAGCAGGTCTCACAGATGATTTGAGGAAAACCGTGAGCTATGCGGTTCTCTATTCTATAGTTGAAACAAATGTAACGAAAAAGAAGTTTGATTTAATTGAAGCGTTGGCAGAGAATATAGCTATGGACTTGTTAAATGAAAGTGCTCTCCTCAGACGTGTTATAGTGGAGGTTGAAAAGCCCGAAGCACCAGTTCAGGGAATTTTTAAATCTTTTGCAGTGCGCATAGAAAGAGTTCAACAATGAAAACAGTTTATTTGAGTCTTGGTTCCAATATGGGAAACCGATTGGCACTTTTAAAGCGTGCTATTCAAATCCTCAAAGAACAAGTAGATGAGGCCCTTTGTGTCTCTCCTTTTTACGAGACAGATCCAGTGGGGTATGTAGAGCAGGACTGCTTTGTAAACTGTGCTGTACGGCTGGTCACAGCTTTAGGACCCCTTGAACTTTTAGCCATCTGTCAGTCTATTGAGGAAGCCCTTGACCGTGTGAGAGTCATTCGATGGGGGCCAAGAACCATTGACTGTGATATTATTTTTTTTGGAGATTTAAAGTTGTCTACGGAACAACTGACAGTGCCACACCCAAGATACAAAGAAAGAGCCTTTGTGTTGGCGCCTCTTCTGGATATATGTATAGAAATAGAATTGAAAAACACCCTGGAATTAGCGCTTAAAGCAGTGGAGAATCAAAACATAAGGATGTTAACCCATGAGTAGGATTTTTACCGGTGAAAATCGGACAATAACAGTCAAACAAGTTGTATTTGGAGGAGACAAGCCCGTCATTATTGCAGGGCCTTGTTCTGTTGAATCCAGACAAAGCATTTTAGATATTGCACTTTCCCTAAAACCTATGGGGATAGACGTTTTAAGGGGGGGAGTTTTTAAACCTCGAACAAATCCGTATGATTTTCAGGGACTGGGTTACCGTGGCCTTGAGTATTTGAAAGAGGCCGCAGACGCTATTCAGGTGCCTTTTATCACGGAGATAATGGATGAAAGTGCCATTGACGCTTTTGTCGAAATAGTGGATATTATTCAAATTGGATCACGGAATATGTACAATTATTCACTGCTAAAGGCGCTCGGACGCACTCAAAAACCTATATTGCTCAAAAGAGGTATGTCGGCTACCATTCATGAGTGGATTATGGCAGCGGAGTACTTGGCCAGTGAAGGCAACTCAAATGTTATTTTGTGTGAGAGGGGCATCCGTACATATGACACGTATACCCGCAATACACTTGATCTCTCCGCCGTTCCCATTATGAAAGCGGAAACAGGTCTTCCCATCATCGTCGATCCGAGCCA
>JBBRGL010000237.1:0-4593 GCA_038240675.1 Peptostreptococcales bacterium | reverse complement strand
CGTATTCCCTTTGTACGTAAAGACGGCCATAAAGTAGGCTTATTGAAGCTTAGATTGGTCCGACCTTTCCCTGCACAAAAAATTGCAACTGCCCTTAAAAACGCTAAAGCCGTAGGCGTCATCGATAAAAATATATCCTTTGGCTATGAGGGGACTATTTTTACAAATGTAAGCTCCGCTTTGTTAAAGCACCACTTGTCGCCAATGACTACTAATTTTATTGCGGGCCTTGGTGGTCGTGATGTAACCCAGTCAGACATTGAAAAAGCATACAAGGCTCTTCATGACATGACAGATGAAGAAAACGGCTGCGTGAAATACTGCAATGTGAGGTGTGAACTATGAGTCAAGTGAAATTGAATGCAAGGAATATCAACAGTGATGAATATTTTTATGGACACAAGGCCTGCGGCGGATGTGGCGAAAGTTTAGCGCTGAGACTTGCCCTTAAAGTACTCGGCGATGAGGCCTATCTTTCACTACCAGCAGGGTGTATGTCTGCGGTGTCCTTTATCTATCCCAATATGGCTTTTAAGAATAATGCCATTATTACGCCATTTGCTTCAACAGCTGCAGTTGCTACAGGCATACAGGCAGGTCTTAAAGCCCTTGGGAAAGAGAAGCATCTCTCAGTTGCCTTTGCAGGCGATGGTGGCACTGCGGATATTGGCATTCAAGCCCTTTCTGGTGCCATTGATCGAGGCGAAAAATTCATCTATATCTGTACAGATAATGAAGCGTATATGAATACAGGAATTCAAAAAAGTGGATTGACGCCTTTCGGCGCGTCAACGACGACTACTCCAGCAGGCCGTGTCATTCGCGGAACTTTGACAGAAAAAAAGAATATGTTTGAAATTGTAGCGGCTCATGGAATCACTTATGCAGCAACGGCAAGCATGGGCTATTTAGATGATTTTATCAATAAAGTTCAAAAGGCCAAAGATGCTGATGGTCCTTCTTATATTCATGTGTTTGCACCTTGTCCAACAGGATGGGGACACGAGACGGAGGAAACGATCGCTATTGCTAAAGAGGTTGTGGATACAGGTCTTTGGTATCTGGCGGAATTTGAGAATGGTGCTTTCAAGCTCAATAAAAAACCTGAAACCTTTGCACCGATTACCCCTTATCTCAAAAGACAAGCGCGGTTCAGACATCTCCTGCAAGAGGATGTTGACGCTATTGAAGCCTCACGAGACGAAAAGTGGCGTTATATGCTGAAGCATTGGGATTAAAGATAGTTGAAAAGGCTCTACTCCTGTATAATACTTTTATGGAAGACTATTTGAAAGCAGTGAGGTGAACCCTTGAAACAGAATAATACCGTCATTTTTGAAGTCTTAAAAAAGAGAATTATCAATTTGGATATTGAGCCTGGTGCTTCAATCAATGAAAAAGAACTCATGGATGAATTTAAAGTCAGTCGAACACCCGTTAGAGAGGCGTTGATCAAACTGTCTCAAATGGGTTTGGTCGAGACGAAATCAAGGGTGGGAACATACGTCACTCAAATTGATATATTGTCAGTAAAAAACGCCTATGAAGTCAAGAAAAACCTTGAGGGACTTGCGGCAGAGCTTGCGGCTAAAAGAGCAAGTTTAAAAGAAATCAAAGAGTTGTTTGATATTATCGATCGGTTTTCAAACTATGATATCGTTGAGGATTATAAGTTGTGCATCGAGGATGATCAGAAATTTCACCAAATTGTGAGGCAGGCGTCTCGCAATGAAATCTTGATTGAGGTCCTTGATGCCATCAATACCAAAACCTCGCGATTTCTACAGCAAATTCAGTATGTCATTGATGATTTTGAGGGGTTTAAGGCCTCGCTCTATGACATGGCAACCACTATTCAAAATCGCGATTCAGACGGCGCTAGGCGCTGTACAGAAGAACACACCATTAGCTTCCTCGATCAGATGTCCAAGCGCTTTTTCGGCGTGTAAGGGCACATGGGTATATAGCTTGGTGCGTTCTTCAACTGAATCTCAAAATCGAACATAGACGAGGAGAAAAAATATGGAATCACTTTTTTCTAGACGCGCAGCATCCATCAAAGCATCAGAAATTCGAGAAATACTGAAGTTGACTTCAAGACCAGAAATCATTTCATTCGCAGGTGGACTTCCTGCACCAGAGCTTTTTCCCGTTGAAGAAATGAAAACTGTCGCCGTCAAAGTTTTGACAGATGCTGGCCAAGCCGCCATGCAGTATAGCACAACTGAGGGATATCAACCTCTTCGAAAAAAAATAGCCGATCGCCTAAACGCCCAAGGAATCTCTGCAACGGCTGAAGACATACTCATCACCAGCGGTTCACAGCAAGGGTTGGATTTTTCCGGAAAAGTTTTCTTAGATCCAGAGGATTATGTTGTTTGCGAAAGTCCTTCCTATCTTGGTGCGATCAATGCTTTTATGGCTTATGAATGTAAGTTCCAAGAAATCCAGACAGACTCAGATGGCATGATTATGTCCGATTTAGAAAATGTCTTAAAGTCAAATGACAGGGTCAAAATGATTTATGTCATTCCAGATTTTCAAAATCCATCGGGCAGAACGTGGTCTCTCGAAAGACGTCAACAATTATTAACCTTGGCTAAAAAGTACAATAAGGTCATCGTTGAAGACAACCCTTATGGTGAACTGCGTTTTGAAGGGACACATATTCCCTCTATCAAATCATTTGATCATGAAGGCCGCGTCGTCTATCTTGGCACGTTTTCAAAAACGTTCAGTCCTGGCCTTCGCATTGGTTGGGTTCTCGCCGATTATTTACTGCTCAATAAATATATTATGGTCAAGCAGGGTGCAGATCTTCAAAGCAGCACCATCAGTCAAAGAGAGCTAGACTGTTACATGGAACTTTTTAGTCTCGATGACCATATTGAAAAAATCAAAAATTTGTATAGAAGAAGACGCGATTTGATGATTTCGCAGATGGATCTTCACTTTCCAAAATGTGCGAAATACCAAATACCTGAGGGTGGACTCTTTGTGTGGGTGGAACTTCCGAAAGAAGTGAATACCACGAAGCTCTTAGAAAAGGCTGTGGAGCGAAATGTGGCATACGTTCCTGGAGCATCTTTCTTCCCTGGTGGTGGCATTTATAACACCATGCGTATGAACTTTTCAAACATGCCTGATCATCGTATTATTGAAGGCGTAGAGCGACTGGGGATACTCCTCAAAGAGGAACTTGCACGCCTTGAAAAGTAAGAGGCGAAAGCTGTAGAATAATAAAAAAACAAAAAAGACGTCCGATGGGGTGTAATGAAATCCCAAGGACGTCTTTTTGATTTATTTTTTATTGAGTGCAAGGCTGTAGGTTTCAGCAAATTTGAGAGAGTCCTCAAACAACTCAAAAAAATATTCTTTGCCTAAAATATCTACAATTCCAGCTTTGCCTAGGGACTGGTAGGGTTGTTCTTTTAAACCCGACAGCATAAGTTTGATTTTATGATGGGCACAAATTTTTATGATGCGTTTCAGTGCGTGAATGGCAGTAGCATCCATAGCGGGCACGTTTCGTAGTCTGAGTATTAAAATGTCCGTTTTGATGTTGACCTCATCGATGATTTCTAAAAATTTGTCAGCTGCTCCGAAAAAGAGTGGGCCATTGACTTCATAGACCTGGATCCCCTCAGGTAATCGCCTAAGGATAGAACTGTCAAAGGAAGGGGTAAAACTGTCATCTTCTTCAGCAGCATCCCGAGTGAGTTCGCTGATTTCAGTCACGTCGGCCATACGCTTCATAAAGAGAAGGGATGCCAGAACCATGCCGATTTCAATGGCTTGTACCAAGTCGATTAAGACTGTGATGAGGAAGGTGATGATGAGAACGATTACATCGCTTTTAGGGGATTTCAAAAGTGCGACGAACTCACGCCAATCGCTCATATTGTAGGCGACAACAAGGAGTATGGCTGCCAGAGCAGAAAGGGGAATCATTTTGGCGAGGGGCATAAAACTGACGAGGATCAGAAGGAGAGTCAGTGCATGCACGATTCCGGCCACTGGCGTCTGTGCGCCGTTTTTAATATTGGCGGCAGTTCTGGCGATGGCACCTGTGGCGGGTATGCCACCAAAAAGGCCTGATGCCATATTGGCGATACCCTGAGCGATTAGCTCAGTATTGGACCGATGTTTGCCTCCTATCATGCCATCGGCAACCACGGCCGAAAGAAGGGACTCTATAGAGCCTAAAAGGGCAATGGTAAAGGCAGGTGCAAGGAGAAGACGGATTTTTTCAAAGCTAAAATCGGGAAGGTGTGGCATGGGGAGTGCTGAGGAAAGCTCGCCGAATTTCTGACCGATGGTCATCGTGTCAACGCCTCCCATTTGAACAATCGCCGTTGTAACGATCAAAGCCACCAAAGAACCCGGTATTTTACTGAATTTCTTAGGCCAAAAAACGATAATGGCGAGTGCCAGCAGACCAATGAGTAGTGTGGGAAGATGAAGGGTGGCCGCGGCTTTAGAGAAGGCAATCCACTTCTCGATAAACTCTACAGGCACTTGAGCAACTTGAAGTCCAAAGAAATCTTTGATTTGAGAAGAAAAAATCGTGAGGGCGATACCACTGGTAAAACC
>JBBRGL010000236.1:0-4611 GCA_038240675.1 Peptostreptococcales bacterium | reverse complement strand
AGGACTTGGAACTGTATTAACCCAGATTGTTTGTGAAGCCCTTAATATTGCACAAGATCAAGTTGTTTATACATCCCCAGACACCTCCACTTGTCCTGATTCCGGAAATACAACCGCTTCGCGCCAAACGTTATTCACCGGTGAAGCGGCAAAAAAAGCAGCGGGAGAACTTCTTGATGCCTTAAGCTATCAAACACTTGATAACTTAGAGGGGCAAGAATTCTATGGGGAATTCAAGGGTATTACAGATAAAATGAATTCAATTAAACAAAATCCTGTAAGCCATGTAGCCTATGGATATGCAACCCAGGTTGTAATTCTAGATGATGAAGGCAAACTTGAAAAAGTTATTGCAGTTCACGATGTGGGTACTGCTGTGAATCCAAAGAACATTGAAGGCCAGATCGAAGGGGGTGTTGTCATGAGCCTTGGATATGCTTTAACTGAGGATTATCCATTGATGGACAGCGTGCCTACTGCCAAGTTTGCAACACTTGGATTGTTCAAAGCAACAGATGTACCCAAAATAGAGTGCGTTATATTAGGGAGAGGAAATGCTCAGCTTGCTTACGGCGCAAAGGGAATAGGCGAAATTTGCTCTATACCTACTGCCCCAGCTGTAGCGGGTGCCTATTATAATTATGATGGAGAATTTAGAACAAAGTTACCTATGGTCAATACGCCTTACAGTAAGAAAAAGTAAAACGAAACTTAACGATTCGGTTGCAAACAGAAAAACATTCTAGATGCCCACTTTTGTGGACTCTAAAGAGGCGGTGGATACAATGAACGCGTTTATGAAAATAGCAATAGAGGAAGCCATCAAGGGAATGCAATGCGATGAGGGTGGTCCTTTTGGAGCGGTCATCGTGAGAAATGGTGAGATTATTAGTACTTCTCATAATGAAGTTGTTAAAACAAATGATCCTACTGCCCATGCAGAAATTGTAGCCATTAGAAAAGCGTCTCATCTGTTGGGGAGATTTGATTTATCGGATTGTGAAATATACTCTTCCTGCGAACCCTGTCCTATGTGTTTTGCTGCAATTCACTGGGCAAAGTTTAAAAAACTTTATTATGGTTCAACGAGAGAAGATGCTGCAAATATCGATTTTGATGACCAGTATATATATGACGTTATCAATGGCAAGGCAACCGAATTACAAGTTGAAGTCGTTCAAATTGATAGAGAAGACAGTCTTAAACCTTTTAAAGAATGGCAACTTAAAATGGATAGGGTTCAATATTAAAGTAATGTTGATTAAGGAGGCAGAACATGAGTATTGGAAAAAACATGCGTAGAGTTGATGCTTTTGATAAAGTAACTGGACGTGCACAGTTTACTGATGATTTTACATTAGGGAATACACTTGTAGCTAAAATAATGCACAGTACTATTGCAAATGGTGTTGTTAAATCCATGGATATTACAGAGGCTATGAAACTTGAGGGTGTTGTAAAAATTGTAACTTGCTTTGATGTTCCTGACATCACATTTCCTACAGCTGGGCATCCCTATTCGCTGGACCCAGATCATCAGGATGTGGCAGACAGAAAGTTGCTTAACCAAAGAGTGCGCTATTTTGGGGATGATATAGCGGCTGTAATTGCTAGAGATAGTGTAGTTGCAACGCGGGCAATCAATCTTATAAAAGTTGAATATGAGAAATATGACATTTTAATGACTGTAGAAGCTGCATTGGCATCAACAGGAAAGCCAATTCATGAGGCGTATCCAGATAATATTCTGGCACATACCCATTATGAAATTGGCAATTATGAAAACGCTATAAAAGAAGAAGGGCTTGTCGTTTTTGAAGGTGACTATGAAACACCTGCAGTTAAACATTGCCAAATTGAAAATCCAATTTCTTATGCTTATGCTCAAGGGAAAAGAATGGTTGTGGTTTCATCAACGCAGATACCTCATATTGTAAGGCTTGTAGTTGGTCAAGCACTTGGAATGGATTGGGGCAAAATCAGAGTGATTAAGCCCTATATAGGCGGTGGATTTGGGAATAAACAAGACGTCCTTTATGAGCCCCTTAATGTGTATTTGAGTCAAGTCGTTGGGGGCAGATGTGTTAAGCTGGATATCTCCAGAGAAGAGGATTTCGTGAATACGCGCCTTCGCACCGCCATGAAAATTAAAATCAAAAGCTATGTGAGACCGAATGGGCGTTTTGTCGCGAGAAGTGTAGAGATATACGGCAATAAAGGCGCTTATACATCACATGGACATAGTGTAACAAATAAGGCAGGCCATGCATTTAAACAGATTTATCAAGATGAAATTGCAACCAAGGGTGATATGTACTCTGTCTATACAAATATGCCCCCATCAGGCGCTATGCGAGGTTATGGTATACCCCAAATTACTTTTGCCCTTGAATCACATATTGATGATATGGCAAAAGCACTGAATCTGGATCCTATTGAAGTCAGAAAGCTAAATCATATGAAATTGGGTTTTGAAGATAATAGGGTTAAATGCTATAGCAATGGACTTGACGAATGCATTGAAAAAGGCAAAAAGTATATTGACTGGGACAACAAACGCAAGGAATATCAAAATCAAACAGGACCCATTAGAAAAGGTGTAGGCATGGCTATATTTAGCTATGCTACAGGTGTTTATCCAATATTATTAGAATCGGCAGGGTGTAGAATTATTCTAAATGAAGACGGCTCTGTTCAAGTTCAAATGGGTGCCACAGAGATCGGTCAAGGATCAGATACCATCTTCACACAAATGGTGTCAGAGATCACTGGCATAAGCCTTGAAAAGGTAAACATGATATCCACTCAAGATACAGATGTTACACCATTTGATACGGGTGCATATGCGTCCAGACAATCCTATGTTTCAGGAATGGCTGCTAAAAAAGCGGCAATTGAGATGAAAGAAAAAATATTGGAACATGCCCGGTTTATGTTAAGGCTACCTGTAGGGAGTATCGATCTGAAGGATAATGCGATTATTTTTGTCCAAACGGGTGAAATTGTGTCTTCAGTAAAAGAAGTTGCTATTCACGCTCTGTACAACACAGAAAGATCAGCTCATATTACAGCAGAAGTCACAAATCAATGCAAATCAAACTCGTTTTCATTTGGTGTGTGTTTTGCAGATGTTGAAGTGGATATACCCATAGGCAAAATTAAAGTGAATAGCGTTATTAACGTTCATGATTGTGGCACTGTTCTTAACCCGATGATGGCTGCTGGACAGGTACATGGAGGCATGAGTATGAGTTTAGGTTTTGGGTTAAGTGAACAGCTTTTATTCGACGAAAAAACGGGTAAAATGCTCAATGATAATTTATTAGATTACAAGCTTCCAACGATTATGGACACGCCACATTTGGAAGCGCAGTTTGTAGAAACTTACGATGTGTCGGGTCCTTTTGGAAACAAAGCACTTGGCGAGCCGCCTACGATTCCCGTCGCACCAGCAATTAGAAATGCGGTGTTAAATGCAACTGGAATACAGTTTAATGTTGCGCCCATGACACCGCAAAGACTTGTAGAAAAATTCAAAGAGAAAAAACTGATATAAAAGTGGAGGTGAAATAACATTGTTTGATATTGAAAAAATATATGAAGCAACTTCAGTAAAAGATGCTATAAAACACCTTGTAGAAGATCCTAATGCAATGATTATTGCCGGGGGAAGTGATGTACTGATTAACATTCGTCATGGAAAGCTTGCTGGTTGTTCTCTTGTCAGTATTAATGGGCTTAAGGAACTTAGCGGAATAGATCTTCAAGAAGATGGGAGTATAAAAATAGGTGCACTCACCTGTTTTTCATCTATTACAGAAAATGAAGTTATTCAAAAGCATCTTCCTGTACTTGGTGAAGCAGTGGATGATATAGGAGGCCCGCAATTAAGAAATATTGCTACAATTGGGGGGAATATATCAAACGGTGTAACAAGCGCAGATAGTGCGGCCACGTTATTTGCACTCAATGCTAAACTTCAAATTGAAGGACCCGATGGGGAAAGAATCATTCCTATTTCTGAGTACTATTTAGGACCAGGCAAAGTGAGTTTGAAAAATGGAGAAATACTGACAGCGTTGTATATAACAAAAGACAATTACGAAAACTTTAAAGGACATTATATAAAATATGCCATGAGAAATGCTATGGATATTGCAACTCTATGCTGCAGCGTCGTGTGTAAACTGAATGAAGACAAGGATGCTATTGAGGATGTTCGTCTTGCCTTTGGAGTAGCGGCACCAATTCCTATGAGATGTCCAAGTGCTGAAAACGCTATAAAAGGAATGAAAATTTCCGATGAAATGTTCAATAAATTCGGAGAAACGGCAATCACAGAAGTGAATCCGCGTTCTTCTTGGCGCGCATCTAAAGACTTTCGCCTTCAGCTTGTTAGCGAATTAAGTAAACGCGCTCTAAAAGAAGCAATAATGAGATGTGGAGGTGAAATCAATGGCTAAAAAGATTTTAAGTTTCACTGTCAACGGTGAGGCTAGGCAACTCATGATAGATGATCGAGAGTCGCTTACAGATGTTCTGAGAAATCATCTACACCTTACAAGTGTTAAAAAAGGGTGCGACGTTGGAGAGTGTGGAGCGTGTACTGTT
>JBBRGL010000235.1:0-4647 GCA_038240675.1 Peptostreptococcales bacterium | reverse complement strand
TGCCGTTGCCATGGGACTAGGACATGAAAGACTCACAGCCATTGGGGGACAAGACAATAAACTTGATCCACGCAATTTTGTACTTATAGGGGCAAGAGACTTGGACAGCGGTGAGCGTAAGCTTTTGAAAGAGCTAGGAGTAACTGTTTTTTCCATGCATGAAGTGGATTATATGGGTATCGTCAAAGTTGTAGAGGAAGCCATAAGCATAGCTTCAAGTGGTACAGATGGGGTGCATATAAGCTTCGATATGGATGCCATGGACCCTGACCATGCAACGGGAACAGGAACACGGGTTCCAGGAGGCCTGACCTATAGAGAGAGTCATTTAGCCCTTGAGTTGATTGCGAAAGCGGGTATAGTCACAAGTGTTGAATTTGTAGAGGTCAATCCACTTCTCGATTTCAAAAATGAAACTGCTGAGACGGCAGTAGCTCTTATGGGTTCACTTCTGGGTGAGTGGCTTAAATAAAAAATGAAATCCTCTTCGATGTGAAGGGGATTTTTTAAAAAATCACCTGCGCTCGGAAAGTAAGCGACTATATGGCCTAATGAATCAGACGATTTGAATTGTTTTATAGGGAATCTCCTTTGAAGAGTAGTGGTTTCTGAAATGACGTCACTCTTTATAATTCATTATATGATTTGGGTGTCAAAAGTAAGTTTATCGACTATTCATACCGCATAGAGTGCCAGTTGAACCATCCGGAACTCTATGCGGTATGAATTGATCAACTAAGGTTTTTTTGACACCCTAAGCTTATATGCCTTCTTTAAAAGAATTTTCCGTAATCTTCGTTACCCTTTTTCGTGTGCTGAGAAAAAGGCCAACGAGGATAATGCAGAGCCCCATAAGCTGTTTAAGGGTAAAATCCTTCCCGACAACCTGATCAATGGCAAGTCCCATAAGGAGTTGACCCAAAAAGGGCAGGATGACTATGTAGAAAGCTTTTATTTTGACTGTAAAGGCATTCATAATAAGGATAACGGCGCATCCGATGAAGCCTCCGAGAAAATGCGTCAGTGGCACTTGGCTCAGTTGAGATAACCCTTCTGAAAATCCATTGGCACTAACGTCATTTGAGAAATAAAGTGCCAATAAGACTGCTGCGAGAGAGGCAAATAAGTAATTGTAAAAAGATCCGCGTAGAGTTCCTAGTTTTGCGGCATTTTGGCCATTTATAATGGGGGAGAGAATCACCAATGCACCGATGAGAAAAGCGTAGAGATAATAAAGAATCATAATGGTCTCCTTTTATGTTGTATTCTAGCCCATGAAAATCCAAAGGCCCAAAAATAGTAAGGCTGTACCCATCCATTGATTGAGATTAGGCAAACTCTTTTGCTTCCCTAAAATCCCCATAGCGTCAATCAAGAGCGAGGTGATTACTTGGCCGAGAAGGCTGATGCCCACCATGAGGGTGACGCCGAGATGCGTTAGACTGAGATTGCTAAGAACGATGGTGAAAGCACTTAAAATACCTGGTAATACTATAAAAAACGCACCGTCTTTAAAGTCATTTGTGAAGAGGACTTTTTTTGATTTTGTAGTAAATGAGAGAGTCAATGAGAAAAAAAACAGGCCAATGCAGTGAAAGAGCACACTTCCCCAATAAAAGGTGGTGGATGCACCTAATTGACCGTTGAAATAAACCATGAGTGAGAGCAGTAAACCCGATAGGACTGCGAGGATGTAGGGCATAAAAACCTCCTTATATACATTACCCTAACGGGTTTTTATGTGATATGATATGACAAATGTCACATTCATTGCATCAAATTGGAGGGGGTTATGAAAACTTTAAATTTTCAAAAGGAAAAAGAGTTTATTATTTCAAAATATGGTTTAGAAGAAATCTTAGGACCTGAACTCACTGAAACTCTTGAATTCTGTGAATATGATGTAGGTGAGGTTATTTTGGAAGCTCAAGATAAGCTGCTGTATTACTATTTTTTTATTCAGGGCAAATTAAAGGTTTATCAGCGTCAAGCCAGCGGACGCAATCTTCTCATACAGTTCTACACAAAATTTGACTCCCTTGGGGATGTGGAGTTGACTCAAGATCTTCCTGTTACCTGTACTGTGGAAGCCATTGAAAAATCAAAGCTTTTTAGAATAGAGGCTTCACTTTTGCGACAGAAAGCCATGCATCATGTGCCATTTTTGTATTTCGTGATCAGGTCTTTGAGCAGTAAAATGCGCATCGCCGATGAAAATCACGCCTTTAATCTCTTGAATCCAGTCAAAAATAGATTGGCCAGCTATATTTTGTGGCATAAAGGGAGCGAGAATAGTTTTGAGTTTAGTGATTCCCTTCAAGACATTTCTGAATTTATAGGGACAACGTATCGACAGCTTCACCGCGCTTTTCTACAATTGGAATCGGAGGGCGTTATAATACGGGATGGCAAGCGGGTTCGGGTTTTTGACAGTGGGAGCTTGGAAGATTTAGCGGGGCAAATTTATCACATTTTGTAAAATGGAAATGTTTAGAGTGTCGAAAGGACAGAAACTCCCTTTTGACACTCTAAACTTCTATGGATATAATAAAGGAGAAGCATTACACATACTCTGGAGGATGGAAAGTTGAAGACAGTGATCATCATTAACAATGAAACCATGGGACATGGGGATAAAAAACTAGGCATGACGCTAATGGGTTCTTATCTCAAAAAAGTTTGGGCAAGTGATCAAAAGCCTCATTCCATACTTTTTTATAATTCTGGAGTCAAACTATTAGGAAGAGGATCAAGTGTCATTGATGTCCTTGATGGACTTGAAAAAGCAGGCGTTGAGCTTCTTGCATGCGGCACATGCCTCGATTTCTATCAGTTAGAGGATTATTTATTGGTGGGTCAACGTTCAAGCATGGAAGAACTCGTACACCTCATGGGTGTTGCAAACAAGGTGATAACAATTTAAGATGAATTTACGCTATTATCAAAATGATGTGAAGTTTTTTAGACGCACTAACGATTATTTACAGTGAATAACTTGGGGGTATATATGAGAATTAGTACTACACTACGGATTATTGTCGCTATATTGTTGGTGTTTACACTGACTAGTACAGGTTTTGTTTTTTTTCAATTGTCGAATATGGATGAAGATGCCACTGTCATAAACCAATCAGGAATTGTAAGGGGCGCAACTCAAAGACTTGTAAAACTAGAAATATCAGGAATCCCTTCAGATGAACTTATTACAAAACTTGACGGCATTGTGAAAGGCCTTCAAATTGGAGATCAAAGCTTAGGACTACCGGTGGCTAAAGATTCTGCATTTATCGGTGAACTTAAGAAAGTTGATGCTGCATGGAGGCATATGAAACTCACTATTGCTGAACTTCGAAATGGCGCGACAACAGATGCCCTTCTCAAGGAAAGCGAAGACTATTTCGTGATCACCAACACCGCAGTTGCATCTGCCGAAGCTTTTGCTGACCAAAAGGTCAAAGCACTGAAATTGATTCAAGGAATTTTAACGTTCTTCAATATAGTTCTACTCATCATCATTTGGATTATGAGCACCAATCGCATTTCAAAACCCTTGATGCATTTGATACAAACTGTGACACATTTGAATGTATCTGAGAATATTCCGGAGAAATTCACAGTCAGAAAAGATGAAATCGGACTTTTGGCAGTGGGATTTCAAGGTGTCATTGATAATTTGAGAATACTGACTCAAAAGGTGATCAAAACGTCCAATAAATTATCTGCATCATCGGATGAGCTTAAAGAAATCAGTCATCTCAGTACAGCATCGGCCATGGAAGTCGCAAAGGCAATTGAAGAAATTGCAGAAGGGGTTTCTGACCAAGCTGCCGACATACAAAAGGGTGCAGAAGAGGTGCAAGAGCTTGGTCATATGGTAGAAAGGGATTTCGAATTGGTTTCTCAACTTAAAAACACCGCACTCCAAGTGGATGCACTCAAAAACGAGGGACTACAAGTACTCGTGGACCTCATTGAAAAAACACAACTCAATGGTGAAACCGCAAAGCTCGTCCACAAAACCATCATAAACACGAATGAGAGTGCTCAAAATATTGAACAGGCAAGCTTGATGATCCGCAGTATTGCCGATCAGACAAACCTTTTGGCACTTAATGCCGCAATCGAAGCTGCACGGGCTGGAGAACATGGGAGAGGATTCGCTGTTGTCGCAGACGAGATTCGAAAATTAGCGGAGCAATCTAATCGATTTACTGAAGAAATTGCGAAGATCACCAAGACACTCACCAACAAAACTGAGGAAGCGGTCGCCAAAATTGTTGAAATGGATGACATTGTAAATGATCAAGCGGAAAGCGTACAAATAACAGATTCTAAGTTCAGGGGCATCTCACAGGCAATCGACCAAATGCAAGAGGTTATATCACAGATCAGTCAATCAACTCAGATTATCGATAAAAAGAAAACAATCATCGTTGACATTATGCAAAACTTAGCAGCTGTTTCAGAAGAAAGCGCAGCGACAACAGAAGAAATATCGGCCTCTGTTCAGGAACAAACTGCGACGATGGATCAAATAGCTGAAGCAAGTCACGCGCTGGCTGGCCTTGCAGAAGAACTCAATGTAAGTGTTTCGGAATTTTCAAGACCGAATTAAGGCGTTCTCAGCTCATATACAACAAAGAGAGA
>JBBRGL010000234.1:0-4677 GCA_038240675.1 Peptostreptococcales bacterium | reverse complement strand
GAATGGTCCATGAACTTCCAATCAGGCGTCATCAGTGGAAATTTCGATCTCAGAGAAGTGTTGATTGATCAATTAAATGTCAAGACGGGCGCAGGTGAAGTCAATATGACGATTGGTCGCGTTACTGAAGACGCTCTCATTTCAATAGCTTCAGGGGTTGCCAGTGTAAGTATGGACATTGCACCTGAAATTGGTGTCTGTGTCAAACAGAAATCTGTCATTTCCGACAGTAGCTTTAAAGAGGGCTGGTACAAAAAAAATGATGCATATTATTCGCTCAATTACGATGATGCACCGACTAAAGTGACCATCAGTATCGAAAGTGCTATTAGCGAAATTGATATTAACCATAACGAGTTGTCAATAAATTAACAACACAAAAATTTTAAAGCGTGAATATACGCTTTTTTTTTATGCATAAAATACCCTAGTTTACAATTAAATATTGATATATTAGCTGTAATCAAGTAATATACAAGTGTAACAAATGGCAACAATAAAACAATTGATAGTTTCATCAAATTTGAAATCATTATTAACTTAAGGTGGCCTATGAAGAATGTTAAGATTTTAACCACGTTGGAAGAAATTAAATCATTTTCTGACCCATACAGAATCATTATCCTAAAACACTACTTCCGGTTAAAGAGACCTTGTACGGTCAAACAAATTGCGGATGAAATGGGCGAAGTTCCTGCTAAAGTGCATTATCATGTCAAAAAACTTGAGGCATCAGGAATATTGTGCCTGAATCATACCAAAGAAATCAACGGAATCCTAGCAAAATATTATTTGCCGGCTGCAAAAACCTTCAAAATTGAAAACCAAGCAATTGGCAAATTTCAGTTTAACAATCAGGTCATTGATTTCGAACAGCAATACCAAATGGAGTCGTTACAGAAAGGTCACTTATTTGAGCAATATCTAGGATTGACCTCTAGTGAACTTGAACATTTAATGGTTTTTTTAGAGAGCGTACGTCAAAATGACCTTTCAGAAAATCACGAAGAGCGTCCAAAAAAATTCTATGTTTGTGTTACATCTTTTGAGTAAAACCTCAATATTGAGGGTATTTGAGAGTGTAGAGAGGTGAGTTTATGGACAGTTATGCACACCATATTGTTATAAGCAAAGGGAATACAGGACATGCATATGTATCAGGCACAATTGACGCGTTGAGTTTTTATGTCATCGTGCATAAAGAACCTTTTGCCAACGCCCTTCATTACGAAACCAATGATTTAGGTGTGGGCCACATTGAACGCCTTTTGATTTACAGTGAGGATACCGATTTTGAAGGCAGCCCTTTCACCCCTTCCATGACCATTAAAAGGAATGTATACGCCGAATTTCACGGGGGCTGGTTTGTATACAATCCTATTTATGAAAGTTATGTCATTGATCTGATGCGCTACTTTAAACAGCGAAGCGCCTTTCATACTGTATAACTGTGATGTGAAATGGAAAATGTCCTGAAACACTGTATCTTTAGAATGGCATAGTGAATCGAAAGGGTTGTTCGGCGCTTCGCGTGGGACAGTAGTGGGACGGTCGTTGTGGGGCCGTTCAGCGATTCGCGTGGGACGGTTGTATGGGAGTGATTGTTTTGGGGTCGAGACGAGTTTAGGTCACTTTACGCTCATGATTTGAGTGTTGCATTTAATGTATGATGCTGATTGCTTAAAACCAAAAGTCGATACTGAAATCTTGATTTGAGTGTCAAAAGTAAGTTTCTCGATTATTCATACTGCATATAGTTCCAGTTGAACATTCCGGAACAAGATCAACTACGGACTTTTGACACCCTAATCAATCTGCTATTCAGAAGACATAATCTCTTGCGTTGCAAGAGGACATGATCGCTGATTGTTCAGAAGCGAAGCGCCTTTCATACTGTATAACTTGACATGCTTTCATATACGTTTTATAATACATCCATAGGAATTATCAATGCGGAAGAGGAGTAACACCGTTTGCGGCGTAAGAGAGCGAGTCCCTAGGCTGAAAGGATTTGTGGTCAAGCAAGGTGTGAAGGTCGTTTCCAAGATAGAACACTGAACTTTATGTAAGTGTTCTCGGGTCATGCCGTTAACCATATTAAGAGCCTCTTGGAATTAGGGTGGTACCGCGGAGCAATCCGTCCCTTCTAATTACAGGAGTTTTTTTTGTTTTAAAAAAGAAAAAGGAGGATAGTATGCAGAGCAAATACAACCCTAAAGAATTTGAAGACCGTATATATGCACTTTGGATGGCTGAGGAGGCCTTCAAAGCTGTTCCAAATCCAGAAAAAGAGCCGTATACCATCGTTCTTCCTCCACCGAATATTACAGGCCAACTCCACATGGGCCACGCTTTGGATCAAGCATTACAAGATGTGCTCATTCGTTTCAAAAAAATGAGTGGCTATGAAACCCTATGGCTTCCAGGAACGGATCATGCCTCTATTGCCACAGAAGTTAAAGTCCTTGAAAAAATTCGCGATGAACAAGGGCTTACAAAAGATCAGCTGACCCGTGAACAGTTTTTAGAATATGCTTGGGAATGGAAAGGTAAGTACGGCGACCGTATTGTTGAGCAAATGAAAAAACTTGGTAGCGCCTGCGATTGGTCTAGAGAGCGATTTACCATGGATGAAGGCTGTAATAAAGCCGTTACTGAAGTATTCATTAAGCTGTTTGAAAAGGGGTATATCTACCGTGGATACAGACTCATCAATTGGTGTCCTGACTGCGGGACATCCCTTTCGGATGCCGAAGTAGAGCATGAGGACAAACAGGGTCATTTTTACCATATTTTATATCCCATTAAAGATTCAAATGAAACCATCGAAATTGCGACGACGCGGCCTGAAACTATGCTTGGCGATACGGCTGTTTGTGTGCATCCAGAGGATCCGCGCTATGCCCATTTGATCGGAAAAACCTGTATTTTGCCACTGGTGAATCGAGAAATTCCTATTATTGCGGATCATTATGTAGACCGTGAAACGGGGACTGGCGCTTTGAAAGTGACACCTGCCCATGACCCTAATGACTTTGATCTCGGGAACAAACATGGGTTAGAACAAAAAATAATTTTGACGCTTGACGCAAAAATGACTGCTGATACTGGCAAATACGCCGGCATGGATCGTTATGAAGCCAGGAAGGCTATCGTTGAGGACTTAAAGGCGCTTGGCCTTGTGGTACAAATCAAAGAGCATACACACGCTGTAGGCATATGTTATCGATGCAGTACCGTTGTTGAGCCTATGCTTTCAGACCAGTGGTTCGTGAAAATGGAAGAGCTTGTGAAACCAGCTCGAGAAGCGGTGACAAATGGAGACATCAATTTTGTGCCGGAGCGATTTACAAAAGTATACACCCAGTGGCTCGATAACATCAGAGATTGGTGCATTTCACGACAGCTGTGGTGGGGCCATAGAATACCCGCATACTACTGCCAAAGCTGCAAGGAAATCGTTGTTTCGAAAGAGATGCCTGACGTTTGTCCAAGTTGTGGTGGAACTGAATTTAAGCAGGATGAAGACGTTCTCGATACTTGGTTCAGTTCGGCGCTATGGCCTTTCTCAACCCTGGGTTGGCCTGATCAAACAGAGGATTTTGACTATTTCTACCCGACGAACGTACTCGTAACGGGTTACGATATTATTTTCTTCTGGGTTGTTCGCATGGTGTTTTCGGGCTATGAACAGACGGGCATCAAACCCTTTGACACGGTTTATCTCCACGGCCTCGTCAGAGATGCGCAGGGGCGTAAAATGTCTAAATCCTTGAATAATGGTGTTGACCCTCTTGACGTCATTGATCAATTTGGCGCTGATGCACTGAGGTTTATGCTGATTACAGGCAATAGCCCTGGTAGCGATCAACGTTTCCAACTCGACAGGGTTGAATCCTCTCGCAATTTTGCCAATAAGCTTTGGAATGCATCGCGTTTCGTGCTTATGGGTATTGAGGATTTGAAAACGCTCGAAGCTTTTAAGGAAGCCAATCTTGAGCTTTCAGACCGCTATATTTTGTCTCGCCTAAACCATGTCATTGAAGACGTGACACATCATTTGGATAAGTTTGATCTTGGCCTCGCTGGGACTAAAATCTATGAATTCATTTGGGATGAATACTGTGACTGGTATATTGAGCTTGCAAAAGCCCGGTTATACAACAGCGACCTAGTGGCTAAAGGCACAGTACAGTCTGTTCTACTCCACGTTTTAGAGTCCGTGCTTAAACTGATCCATCCTTTTATGCCTTTTATCTCGGAGGAGATTTGGTCTTATATGCAGAAGGACTCACTGCTTTTACTGAGCGCTTGGCCAACTGTAGAGACAACACTTCTGAACGACAAGGCAGAAAAAGACATGCAAATCGTCATGGATGCCATCAAAAGTGTGCGTAATGCCCGTCAGGAAATGAATATACCACCTTCGAAAAAAGCGCGTATCATGATCCGGACAACAGAGCATAAAGATACCTTTAACCATTACAAACAGTATCTGTTGGCACTTGCATCGGCTAGTGAGGTGACGGTCATTGAAGAGGGCGATATTCTTCCTGAAGATACGCTTTCAACTGTCATCAGCGGTGCGGAGTTGTTTATTCCACTGGATGATTTAATTGACTATGAAAAGGAATTTGAGCGCCTAAAAAAAGAAGAGGACAAGCTCGGTCAAGAAGT
>JBBRGL010000233.1:0-4696 GCA_038240675.1 Peptostreptococcales bacterium | reverse complement strand
AGCACTTCCAGTTCCGAGTGCGTATAGTTGCATGGTTTGAAGTGGCCCGCAGGGCATCAGACCATTCAGAAGTCCCACTACAAAGGGACCTCGCTCACCTTTTTTTCCCATAAATACTGTTCTTAATCCTTGTGGCATCTGAATACTTATTTTTTTTAATGAAGGAAATACGCCTAACATATTGATGCCCATGAGGATCATAAAAAGACCTGCGATGAGCGAAATTAAACCCCGCGATGCACCCGTTAATGTGATGACTGAACCCATAAAACCAACGATTGCTCCGATGAGTGTATACGATATAACACGTCCAATATTATAAAGAAAACTTGATTTATATACATCTTTTGTTTCATTTCCAATATTCGGTTTAATGCACTGAGTGAGATTAATCCCTCCGCACATTGCGATGCAATGAACAGAAGTCAATAGTCCAACTACAAACAACATCCCATAACCCATGGAAGCTTGAACCTCTGGAAGGGCATTGAATCCAATTGTATTTGAGATGATCAGATAGAGCGCCAAAAAAAGTAATCCTACGACGCTTATTTGGAGAGGTGACAGTTTTTTGACCAACTCATCTCCCCTTATCTCAAATGCCTCATATCCCTTATTTTCAACCATTGCAATCACTTCATCGAGCGTTAACGTTTCTGTATCATAAATGATTTCAGCTCTATTTGTTTTATAATTAACAGTTGATTCGTAAATTCCAGCCTGACTGTTTAATGATTTCTGGATGATTTTTTCACACTGCGTGCATGTCATTCCTTTAATCATTAAATTCGTTTTAATCCGTAAAGCCATAAAACACCTCCATATCACTTATACAATCACTTTATACAAGTTATGTGGAGATTTAATGTAGTCACTCGATAGAATCCACTTCATATCCTGCGTCATCAATGACTTTAACATAATGTCCGCAGGTCATCCCGGATATTAAAATCTTCATGGTCATGAGTTTACCTTCTTTCGTTTTTTTAGAGTTGATTTTTTTTGTTGAACAAGTTCAAAATAAGCCAGCGTTCCAAAAGTTGCACCAATGGCCAGTAAAATGTTAGCGGCAATTTTTGAATGCTTTTTCCAATCCAACACTTTAAACCTTTTTTTCTCAATATTAACATAAAGTTCTAACCCTAATGGTTCGTCTGCCAATTCCTCTTTTACGCCTCCCATAGCAATTGGTAAATCCTCTTCTGTACTAATATTTAATCTTTCAGCAACTAAACCGGTTTTTTGTTCTGGTGTAAACACCGATGAATTCATGTCCGATTCTTTAACAATGACTAAATTCACTTCTTTCGACACGCTTTCAATGACACCGCTCTTCTTTTCACCTTCCTTTGTATAAGGTTTGAATTTTTTAAGTCTCAACGCATTTATGAGTACCGACACAGAGCTAAGGGACATAGCCGCCGCCGCAATAATCGGATTGAGCTTAGGTCCACCAAACGCATAAAGAAGTCCTGCTGCAACTGGTATTCCAGCTACATTATAGGCAAATGCCCAGAAAAGATTTTGCTTTATATTGCGAATTGTGCTTTTGCTCAGCTGAATGGCTGTGGGAACATCCATAAGATCGCTGCGCATCAAGACAATATCAGCTGACTCCATCGCCACATCTGTTCCACTTCCAATCGCAATACCTATATCTGCTTGAGCCAGAGCGGGTGCATCATTGATGCCATCACCGACCATTGCGACTTTCTTTCCTTCCAACTGAAGTTTTTTGACTTCATTTGCTTTGTCCTTTGGAAGAACTTCAGCGAGGACTCGGTCAATACCCACTTGCCTTGCAATAGCTTCTGCTGTTTTCCTGTTGTCTCCAGTAATCATGGCCACTTCAATCCCCATAGTGTGAAGTGTTTGAATAGCAGCCGCACTGGATGGTTTCACGACATCTGCAACTGCAATAAGGCCTTTTAACTTAAAGTCTATGGCAATATACATTGGCGTCTTGCCCTCATCAGCCAACCGATCCGCATGGGCGATAAATCCATTGAGTGCAATGCCTTTTTCAAGCATGAGCTTCTTATTTCCTAAATAGAGTGTTTGTCCATCGATGACAACATGAATGCCATGCCCCGGTATAGCTTGAAAACCCTCGCCTTTACTAAGCATGAGGCTCAGTTTCTCAGATTCTTTCACAATGGCATCTCCAAGTGGATGTTCAGACCCTTTTTCAGCTGATGCTGCAAGTCTGAGTAGCTCATTGCTATCTTGACCTTCAGCGACTATGATATCCGTCACCTGTGGTTTGCCTTCTGTAAGTGTACCTGTTTTATCAAAGATAATTGTTTTTATTTTGTGGGTAGTCTCAAGGGCTTCGCCACCCTTGATGAGAACGCCATTTTCCGCACCTTTACCCGTTCCTACCATAATAGCTGTGGGAGTTGCTAGGCCTAGCGCACAAGGGCATGCTATAACAAGTACAGCTATAAATATGGTGAGTGAAAATACTCCTGATTCGCCACTGAGATACCAGAGTAATGCGGATAGAGTCGCAATGACAAAGACAACGGGGACAAAGTAACCCGAAACCACATCTTCCAAATGGGCAATCGGTGCTTTTGACCCTTGTGCATCTTCCACCAATTTGATAATCTGCGCTAATGCTGTATCGCTTCCTACGCGCGTCGCCTTAAAACGGATAGAACCGTTTTTAATCATACTTGCGCCAAAGACTTTATCGCCTTTTAATTTTTCAACAGGCATACTTTCACCCGTGAGCATCGACTCATCCACCGATGTATGTCCCTCAACGATTTCACCGTCCACGGGTATTTTAGAACCTGGCTTAACAACGATGATATCGCCTACTTCGACTTCTTCAATCGGAATTTCAATTTCAAGCTCACCTTGAAGGACAATGGCTGTTTTAGGCGCTAAACCCATGAGTTTTTTAATCGCCTCAGAGGTACGGCCCTTGGAAACTGACTCTAAAGCCTTCCCAAGCAAAATCAGCGTGATGATGACCCCGGCTGTTTCAAAATAAAGATCTTCAACATATTGAAAGTCTGCAAGCGATATACGATAGGTCGAATAAATACTATACAGAACAGCTGCTGACGTTCCCATGGCGATCAGGGAGTCCATATTAGGACTTCTGCGCCAAATAGCAGTGAATCCAACCGTATAGAATCTAAAGCCAGCAATAATAACGGGTATAACCAGCACCATTTCAACGAGAGCATACACCAGTGGATAATCCATTGGCGATAAAAATGAAGGCAGTGGCCATCCAAGCATTCCACCCATTGCGATGTAAAGGAGTGGAATCGAAAAAACGAGGGATACAATAAACTTTCGCCACAAAGTTTTGATTTCTTTTTCTTTTCGAAGCTTGTCGGCGTCAACCTGATGACTTGTATCAATCTCATAAGGTTGATAGCCAGCCTTGACAATCGCTTGCTTGATTTCTGAAATCCTAAGTTTGCTAGGATCATATTTGATAATGAGTTTTTCTATTGCGAAATTCACCTGTGCCAATTCAACACCAGGGAGTTTACCTGTGGCTTTTTCTACAGCGATTGCACATGATGAGCACGTCATGCCACCTATTGGTATGGTGACTTCTTTTGCCGTCTCTGACTCAATCACTTCGTAGCCTGCCTTGACAACTGCTTTCTTGACCTCATCAAGGGTTAAGTGCTGCTCATCATAAGATACTTGTAATTTCTCAGTGGCATAATTTACAGAAACGTCTGCAGCGCTTGGCAACTTACCAACTGCTCTTTCTATAGCTTTTGCACAAGCAGAACAGGTCATTCCACCAATTTTCAGATGTATAGATTTCATTATTTCACCTCAGTTTTTAAATTGCGAGCATACCCCCGAGGGGTATGCTCGCAATTTCATTATCATCTAATTTTATGGAGATTTTATGGAGATAATAACTCAAATCAAGATTAGGGTGTCACGTGAAACTTTTTAGGGAAGACCATGGTCATTTGCGTGCCCTTTTGAATTTCGCTAGTCACTTTGATTGTTCCACCATGTGCTTCTACAATGGTCTTTACTAGAGTTAGTCCAATACCTGCTCCGCCTGTAGTCCTGTTGCGTGAGACGTCTGCTCGATAAAAACGTTCAAAAATATGGGTCAAATCCTGAGGGGATATGCCTTGTCCCGTATCTGAAACGATGACTTTGATATCATTTGAAGTTTCGCTTACTTTCAAAGTAATTGCCCCACCTGAAGGTGTGAATTTAAGTGCATTTGAAATGAGGTTGATAAATACCTGACTCATTTTATCTTTATCAGCTTTAAAATATGTTGCATCGCAAATGATTATAGGTGTGACCCCAAGTTGGTTGAACTGTGCTTCGAAGGTCTTCATGAGATGTTCTAAAAAATCTTTTGCTGAAAAATCTGTTCTCTTTAGAACGAGACTTTCGCTTTCATAATGCGCAAGTTTTTCAAGATCACTCACCAATCTCATGATTCGAGTGATTTCTTCGTGACAACTTTTCAATCTTTCAGTCGTGGGATCCCAGACCTCATCAATCATAGCTTCCATATGACTGAGAAGTGTTGTAAGTGGCGTTCGGAGTTCATGAGCCACATCGCCTGTCAGTCGCTTTCTTAGCTTTTCTTGTGTCTCTAACGTTACTGCCAAATCATTTATGGTTTGGGTCAGATCGCTGATTTCTCGAGTGCTTGATTTCTCCATGTTCCGATTGCCATAAGACC
>JBBRGL010000232.1:0-4708 GCA_038240675.1 Peptostreptococcales bacterium | reverse complement strand
AGTATAGATTTTGAAGGTACTGTGAAAGAAAAAGATACATTAACGGGCACTTTTACAGGAAATGACTGGGGTATTATACCTGACTTTGGATCTGGCACTTGGGAGGCGTTTCGATAATACAAGGAGTATCAAGAGTGTTTAAAAATTAGTTTTGGGAATGGATTCCAAGCTGATTACACTTGCAAACTTCAAGAATACAGAACGATTATTTGTTGATGACGCGTGCCTTTTTTGAATGGCTGATGATGTACGCTTTGATAAATGCCATATCTTCTTTTGAGGCATACACCTGATTATGGTTGAGGTCTTCATTGATGTAGAGAACATGTCTTTTTTCTACGACAACAATTTTTTTCACCTTGTTAAAACTGCAATAGAGGCTTTGTTTTGATCCTGCTAATAGGTTAGAACCTATCGCTTGAGGGCTGCCCACCAGAGCCCCTGCAACAATGCCAATCATCACCAATACCTGGCTTTTTTCGAACTGCTTTTGCATCTGAATGTGACGAATACCTTTATGATTCATTTCAAAAATCACACAATATTTTCCACCATTGATGAGGATAAGGATAAGGTAAGCGACGAGCATTAAACCCGTTACAATGCCTCCAATGAGCCCTTCAATTTTCAAAAAAAGTATAATCCCTTTAAAAAGCCCATTTTCAAGTTCTAGAAAAAACAGGAGTAGTGCAGGGACAAGGGTTGCAAGCATCAATACTTTCCAAATGGTTAAAAGGAGTGTTGGGTTTTTCCACATGTGCATCTCGTACACCCAGCGCAACATACCCTCTTTGTCCTTGGTTATTCCTGGGGGAAGGAGGTGGTTATCCACTTCATTGATTTCTACTTTTTCACCACTTTGCACACTGCGTTGATCAGATAAAATCATTCTACACCTCCAAGCTCAAACATTTTAGCTTCAATCAGTTGTAACATTTGCTTTTGCCCTGCATCAAGCCCGGTCAGACTTTTCCAGGGCTTATCTTTTTGATCGTATTGAACTTCGGCGGCAAAAGAAGCCACTTTTCCTTGGGTATACCCATCCAAGACATTCATAAGCGTTAGGAATCGAGGCATATCCGCTGCGAATAGTTTGCTCATAATAGAAGCGTACTTTTCGGCAGCAGCGCCATCGATATTGCTGGTAGACGTATTCATAAGATCCAGCAGTTCTGCGTCGTTGTAATCTGTATGGCTGTATAACCAGTCCATAATTTCAAAAGCAGCCTTAGGAGTATCGGTACCTAAAAGCCAGATTTTTGTCCAATCTGCTTTGGGCAAAAGCGTGAAAAATGCTTCTTTGCTGTCTGCAGGGGCATCTGCCAACTTGGGATAGCCTTTGATTATATTGAAGTCTATATAAAGCTGCTTTGCGTCAGCAGGAGCAGCAGCCTCTGTAGTCATTTCAGGTGTCGTTGTAGGTGCCTCTACTTTTGGTGCACAGCCGCTGAACATAGCGAGTGTGAGCACGGGGATGACAAATAATGCGATATTCTTTTTCATCTTTTCTTCTCCTTGTCTGTTGTAAAGATATTTTTTGATTTGATACTCCTCTAAAAGCATAACATACTCAAAACCCATTAAGAAGAAACAGGGAAATTATCATTTTGATTGTAATTTTAAAGAAATTTTCGCCAATTCAAATACATTTTTATAGAAAAGCTGAATAACGAGCTAGTATTTGTTGGTATATGTTGGGATTTGTTGAAATTCATCTGCAGTCTTGAAATCTTTAGCAAAAGAAAATATAGGTAATTTCTTATATATGGGATATACTCATCAATAGAATGAATAATCAATAGTCAGATGGTTTCGCCATAGGTCTTACTATTGATTTGACAGGGTATAGGCGGCGATATTAGTCAACGATCTCAGAAAGGCAAAGAAAGCGGAGGATGTTATGAAGGCAATGAAAAGATTAGGGTCTATGGTACTTGTTCTCTCTTTAGTACTGAGTCTTTTTTCCATGTGCAGTTTCGCTGCAGATGGCGATCAAGTCACAGTCAACATTCTACAAACGTCGGATTTACACGGATTCCTTTTTCCATTTGATTATGCAACTGGGAGCCCCAACGCGTCATCGGGACTTTCGAAAGTTGCAACGGTCGTTAAAAGTGAAAGGGCTCTAGACCCAGCGACGCTTTTAATTGACTGTGGGGATACACTTCAGGACAACAGTGCTGAATTATTTAACAACTTGCCAGTACATCCAATGATTCAAGCGATGAATTTGATAGGCTATGACACATGGACGCTCGGCAATCACGAATTCAATTTTGGACTTGATTTTGTCAATAAAAACGTTAAAGGATTTCAAGGAACGACACTCAGTTCTAACATATACAATGCAACAACAGGCACACGTTTCGTCACACCGTACAAAATTTTCGATGTCAAAGGTGTTCGTGTAGCAGTCGTCGGAATGACACCTCCCTCAATTCCAATTTGGGAAGCATCAACACCAGATAACTTCAAGAATCTTGAATTCAAAGGCATCTTAGATGAGACCGCGGTTGTTCTTAAGGGGCTTGAAGGTCAATATGATGTGCTCATCGGCGCTTATCATGATGGTCCAAAGGGAGACGATAAATTTGAGGGCATTGACAAAGTGGCGGCGCAATTTCCACAATTTGACGTTATTTTCGGTGGACATGAGCATTCAACAGTCGCTAAAGAAGTCAATGGCGTTCAAATTATCGAGCCAGGCGCTTATGGATCTTCAGTGGCGAAAGCCAGTATTCCACTTACCAAAAAAGGATCTGCCTGGGAAGTGGGAAAAGTCATGACAAGTAATCTTTTGACAAAAGATATTGCTGAAGATGCGGATATCGTCAAAGCTTTTGCATTTGTCAATACTGAGGCGCTAGCTGAAGCCAATAAAGTAGTGGGTACAATAAGTGCAGACTTCATTGCAAAACCTGACTATATTACGGGAAAAGCATTGGTGACAACAATTCCAACCGCTCAGCTCAAAGACAATGCAGTGATCGATTTGATCAACGATGTACAGATGTATTACACAAAAGCAGATGTCAGCTCTGCAGCATTATTTAATTTTGGATCGAATTTGGTCAAAGGTGATTTCAAAAAAATGGATGTTGCTTTTATTTATAAATATTCAAACACATTGAATGCAGTCAATATAACAGGCGAGAATCTTAAAAAATATATGGAATGGTCAGCTACTTACTATAATACCACTAAACCAGGTGACGTGACGGTCAGCTTTAATCCTGAAATCAGAGGATACAACTACGATATGTTTAGTGGTGTCAATTATAAAGTGGACATCTCTAAAGAAGCGGGTAGTCGAATCGTAAGTCCAACGATTAATGGCAAGGCCATAGACAACAAAGCAACCTATAAACTTGCCATCAATAACTATCGCTTCGGGACGTTGCTTACATTGAAACTCGTGTCAATGGATGATCTTTATTATGATTCATTCGCATTGATGGGTGACGCTGGTCGAATCAGAGACATGATTATCAAGTATACCGCTGATGTGAAAAAAGGTAAAATGGATCCTAAAGTTGACAACAACTGGGAAATAACGGGTTTCGATTTTAATAGCCCATACATCGAGCAAGTGAACAAATTAGTACAGGAAGGCAAATTGTCTATCCCTGCATCTGAAGATGGCAGAACGCTCAACGTGAAAGCCCTTAATGCCAATGATTTGTTGACGGCTGGATTATTGACTGAAGTGAAGCCAGTAGTGGTGCCAACACCAGTTCCACAAGTGCCAGTAGCACCAGCACCTGTTGTGCCTTCCACGAAAATATATAGCGTCAAAGCGGGTGATGTGCTTTGGAGAATTGCGAAAATGTTTGGGACGACATGGCAAGATCTTGCTAAGTTCAATAATCTTAAAAACGCAAACTTGATTTTTCCTGATCAAAGCATCATAGTACCTGCTCAATAGTCAGCAATTAACAAAGAAGGGGCTGTATCAAAAGGCGATCCAGCCCCGCCTAATCGCTTCGCTGGCCGAATGTCCCGTTGGGACGCCGAAGAGTGTAAGAATAGGATAAAACATCTTAAAAATGAATACAGCAAAAGAGACTGTATCAAAAATTAAAATTTTTGATACAGTCTCTTTTGCTGTTGAAACCAAGGTTAATATGAATGAGATCATTATATAAGAGATTGAACAAAGCTTTAAATAGTGATACCGTTGAGAGAGAGACAATGAACTAAAAAAATGCGCCAGTGGATTAATAAGTCTTGTCCGAATAGATACATAACGGGGGGAATTTTATGACTCAAAAATCTGTTTTTTTCTTTTGTATGGACCCAAAGAAAGACGAAGTGGCACCACGGGTGTTTGAAGCGACACTTCAATTAGTAGCCCTGGAGGAAACAGGTATGATTGTCGATGATTATCCAGTTCTGGTATATGTGACGCCAAGGGGTGAGTCGCTCTACTACGTGCGCACAAATACAGTGATTTGTATGGATTACAAGCGTTATTTACCCTTGATTAATCAGCTATTCAGTGATTGTGACTTGGCCGTCATGGTCAATTGGCACGGCGGGGCAAATGCACCTGATCAAGTGCTTTGCATTCATACCGCTTCTGATGTTGAAAGCGGTTCCTTTGGATTGAGTGACCCGGTACTGACCAGCCAATTGGCGAGGGGGCTCGAAAAACATCGCAAAGAGCTATGCCTCGAGGATTTTAGGGTGACCTCAGAGGCGACGCATT
>JBBRGL010000231.1:0-4755 GCA_038240675.1 Peptostreptococcales bacterium | reverse complement strand
CTTTAGCCAGTTCTGCCACTGCGTAGTCGTACGGAATTTTTGTGTCATCGTCGGAATACTGCGCGTAGATTCTGAGTGTAACAGGCTCAGCGGCCACGGGTGGCGCTTCGGTTGTCACTGCAGTCGCTTCTGTAGCGGCAGGTGCAGCAGGTGCTTTGGGCGTACAGCCTGTAAAGAGACTGACGATCATTAGGAGTGCGAGTAATAAGGCCGTGATGCGTTTCATAAGTTTTCCCCCTCAATTCATAGTGCCCGCAGGCAGGTGTCGGTGGTATAACGTTTTCCCACACACACAGTATATAAAGGGGCGCCTCCGAAAAGAATGGAATATTCAAAATCCATGGGTACTATTCAAAAATTATCCGAGGATTTAAAATCGCTGGGGGATACGCCAAAATATCTTTTGAAGCATTTGCTGAAATAACTGGAATCGCTATAGCCTAAATACTCTGCAATTTGAGCATGGCGCTGATCGCCCTTTGAGAGCAGTTCTCTTGCGCCTTCCATTTTGCACTGGGTGACATAGTCGAAAATAGTCATGCCAAACTCGGCCTTAAACATACTGCGCAAGTAGGTTTGATTGACGAAGAGGGCTTGGGTCAAATGCTTCATATTCAAGTCTGAATCCCGGAAATGGTCGTCGATATAGGCTTTGGCGTGGGTTGCAAGCTTGGATGCGCGGGATTCTCTTTTTTGCCATAGATAGTGAAGGACTTGACGGTAGACACCCACAATAAAAGCGCGCTGATCATTATCAGGGAGACCAAGACTCAACATTTTTGACCCCTCAAATCCATTTGGGAAAATATCTTCTAGGTTTTGTCCAGCCTTGACTAAATACGAGAGAAGGAGGCTTGTGAGTCCCATGTAGATCATATGTTTGAGATCGGGACTATAGCTGTTTTGGTCACAAGTCTTAAAAACGCTCTCGATGAGGGCGAGAGTTTCCTGCTCTTGTCCCCTGGAAAGAGCCAGTGTAATGCCCTCGTTCACTTCGGAGGAATAAAAGCCTATGGCTTTTTCTTCTTTTGAAATCGTTGCATAGGGAATGACGGGAGGGCTTAGCTTCGTATGAAAACGGTGATGGATTGCGCTAAAGGCCTCTTGATAAGAGTGTCTGATGCCCTCGTAACCCGGTTTTATGGTGCCGATACCCAAGGTGACCTGGAGGTTGAGCCGCTCTTTGACGAGCTGGATCAAGGGGCTGAAATCGTCCGTGGCCATAGTTTCGACTGGCAAAGAACGGTAGTGGATCATGACGACCATATGGTCCTCATCGTCCGTAAAACTATAGCGGTAGTCTCCTTCGTCGATAAGGTTTTCCACCATGTTGCGTAGGGATCTTTTCCAGCTCATGGCCCTCTCGAAATCTTCCAAATCATCTTGCTGAGAGTCGAGAGCGATGACGATGATGCGGTAGTTTTCATTAGGCCAGAGGGTCATTTGATTTGAAAAAACTTGAGGTTCTAAAGGGTAGGTATTTGCATAGATAAAGCGCATGAGAAAGCGCTCCCTTTGAATATAGAGCTGGTCGCTCAGGACGATGGCATTTTCAATGGAGCGCTGGATATTGTCTTGAAGGGCTAAAAGGGTGACGAGCAGTTCCTCTTTTTCAAAGGGCTTCACGATAAAATCCGCTGCTCCGAGTTTAATGGCCCGTCTGGCGTACTCAAATTCTGTATGGCCTGTAATGAGGACCACAGAGGCTTCTGGACAGCATTTGCGCAGAGCCTCAGTGAGGCCAAGACCGTCCAAATAGGGCATATTGATATCGGACAAGACAATGTCGGGTTCATGTATTTTAGCAAGTGCCAGTGCCTCTTGACCATTAGGCGCCTCTGCACAGATTTGAAAGCCATAGGATTCCCAATCAATGGCACTACGAAGGTATTCTCTAAAAATGGGCATGTCGTCAACAATCATAATTTTAATCATGGGTTACTCCTTTTGACAATCGGATGTGCACGGATGTGCCTTCTTGTTCAGCGCTTTTGTAAGTGAGGCCGAAATCTGATCCAAAGAAGAGTTTAATCCGGTGATTGACATTACGAATGCCAAAATGCTTGAGAGACTGTTGATCCCAGGGTTGATCGAGAAAGTTGTTCATGGGAGCATTCAAATTGCCGTTCAGGTGAATGAGGTGAGCTGCAGTAAGGCCAACGCCGTTGTCGGTTATTGTGAGAATCCAGCAGTCTTTTTCCATATAGGAAGCGATGGTGATTAGGCCGTTTTCTGAACGGTATTTAAGACCATGGTAGATGGCATTTTCAACGATGGGCTGGAGGGTCAGCTTGGGGATCATCATGTGTTGCATCTCTTCTGAAACGACGATGGAAAAATCAAAAGCATCTGAATAGCGAATTTTTTGAAGCCCCAAGTAATCCGTCGTCAGACGGAGTTCTTCGGCCACAGTGATTGTCGCAGCGCCGCCGGACAGAGAGTGTCGATAAAAATCAGCCAGTTTTTTGGTAGCCTTCTGGGCTTTTTTGAGTTGACCCAGCTCGATGAGTTTCATGATAATGTCCAGGGTATTGTAAAGGAAGTGTGGTTTGATTTGCTCTTGAATAAGGGCCAATTCATAGGCGCGTTTTTTCTCTTCTTGAAGAGAGATGCGGGTAAGAAGTTCGCCAATTTTTTCACTCATGTGGTTGAACTGTTCGGCGAAAATACCGATTTCGTCGTTGGTTTTCATGCTGAAACGATAATCAAATCTTCCATCTGCAATGTTTTTAAGACCGCCAATGAGTTTGTTGATGGGGCTTGTAATCCATTGGTTGAGCACAGAAGAAAGGGCTATGTCGATGTAAATAATCGTCAAAAGAAGCGCCAATGTCAGTAAAAGCAAGTTTCTAAAATCCGCCGTGTAGCTTTCTAAATTCGCCTCGGACATAAGGGTCCAGTTCAAGTGTCTGAGGGCTTTTTTAGAGACCATATAAACCTTATGGTCATGAGTTACCAGTTCAGAGGTTTTCTGATCCGTCTTCAAAAAAGTGTTCAGGTTCGTATTTGTCACGACGGAAAACAACCGTTCTCTGTCATTGGAAGAAACGATCAAGGCGTCATTATTGACAATTTCGTAAGTGCCAAGCTGACCATTAAAGAGGGCGGCAAAGCGGTCCTCGGAAATATTGATGAAAAGATAACCGATGGTTTCGCCCGTTTGAATATTCCAGACCTTTTTGCTGAGGGTCATGGTGGGTTTGTTTTTTTGTGTGTTAAACCAAGACTGCTGTGAAATGTCCTGCCACAGGTTGTAGCCAGAAGAACTTTTTAAAAGCGCAAAGTGAGGGGAGTTTTTCAGCGCTGCAAGTTCATTATAAAGACTGTAGTGCGACAAAAAAACGCCGTCGTGAATATCCACAAAAGCAATGGCATCGATGTCTTTAAAAATAAGTTTGGCGTAAGAAAGTTCATTTGTAAGCAGGCTGTTGAACTTGACATCCCCCAGGCGATTGGTCCTTGTGGAGGAGTGATAAACAAGATTATTGATGCTGAGGGTGAGGTAAGTGGAACAGCTTTCAGCTTCGCTGAGAATGCTTTCAATCTGACTGACAATCAGCGTATTGTTTTCAGCCATGCTGTCGAGACTGCGCTTGACGATAGATTCCCGGTAGAGATGGGTCGATAAAAGGGCAAAGAGGATCATGGGTACAATGGCTAGGGGCAAATAGAGCGCCGTGATTTTGCGTTTAATGGAGAGGTTGTTGAATGCTGTTTTGAGGTCTATGGACTTCAGTTTTTTCATAAGTTCACCTTTTCAATGACGTTGACGATCAATGTCTTTGTACTCTCTATAATATTAACAGAAAATGTCGATTGTTGACTCAAGTTTTATTTTGTTTAGGCTTTTCAAGCACGTTTTCAAGCGCGATTAATACTTTTTCTAACGCATCTCTTTATTGTCGAATGAAAATGAAGTATAATTAATCTGTATAACTAAATCCATTAAAGACCATCTCACGATGAAAGGCGGCTATTTATGTTTAAACGTACTCTACTGACTAAAGTTTTAGCGATATTCATTATTTTGACTTTTATCTTATCGATGATTCCATCACTTTATCTTGCGTTCAATTAGTGTGTTCTCATGAAAAAGGTAATTGTGGTCTTATTGTTTGGTGCCGCGGTATGGGCACTTTATAGTTTCAATATCATAAAGAGTCCAGAATCTGTGGATATTATTTACCATGACAATTTTTCAAAGCTAGACACGACACTTTGGTATGTCGGTGAATGGAAGACGCATTTTAAAGTGCCCCATAAAGTTATTATTGAAGAGGGTGTTCTCAAATTGCCTGTCAACGAGACTGACCGGGGGCCGTATATGATTTCTAAACCTATTCCTCTTGAAGGCAAGAAAATTATCTATATCAAGCGCAAGGTTTTTCAACATTATGGCAACGATTTCTATACAGGCGGATTTGCAGTTTTTGAGACAGACGACACAAAACTCATCCCTTCCCCTAAAGATGATGCCAGCCTCAATTTTGGCAATGCATTGTTTCTTGTGGAGTATGTTCATGATTTTAGTGAAAACAATGTGCGTCCTGGCAAAGATACATTTCGGGTTTTACCGACGAATTGGAAGGATACAGGAAACTACTTGTTGATCAATCCTATTTTTGATGAGTGGTTTATAGAAGAATTTGAATACCATATAGATACGGGTGAACTGATCTATACACTCAATGACAGATCCTACTCTATTTTTACTGCTAAGATGAAAGGGCCAAATTTTAGGGTGTTTATGCATTC
>JBBRGL010000230.1:0-4768 GCA_038240675.1 Peptostreptococcales bacterium | reverse complement strand
GCTATACCAAGTGCCTCTTTCAACACTTTTTCCAGTACTTTGTAAAGTTCTATGGCTTTGTTCAGCCGTCCTTGATTGAGGTATATGCGCATCAATCGTCTATAAATAGCCTCATCAAATTCATCATAGATCAAAATACGTTTGCAGTATTCCTTCACCAATCGTTCATCATCGGACTGCTGGATTAGTTCATAAAGCTGGTTTGTATAACGTTCTTTGGTCTGCTCCCGCGTTTGTACAGACCACACGTCAAAATTTTCTGCATCCTTAACTATGAATCCTTCCAAGAATTCTCCCTGAAACGCGTTTAAATCGTTGCCTTGAAAAAGTGCGAAATCAGTTTCGATTATAAGCTCACACGTTATTTCAACATATGTGCGATTAGGCATTGAGAATAAATCAATTCCCATGGCTTTTCGAATCATATAAAAGGCGTTTCTCAAATTTTTCTTTGCGATATCATCCTGAACATCACACCAAAATAAATTGACTAAAGAATCGCGCGTTGTCTTTTTTTCGACAGCCATGAAATAGACAATTCCTTCAGCCTTTTTAAAAGGCAATTCTATTTTTATGCCATCGACCCAAATTTCGGGTGTCCCAAATACTTTGATTTTGACAGAACGCATCTTTGACTCCCTTGAACACTTTTCTTATATTCTACCAGAAAAGAGCCAACGTGAGTATAACCATATGTCCTATACTCAAAAGAATATAGGATTGAACAACCAATCCAAAAGTTGTCGCTTTGCAGGGATTTTGATTGAACTTAGCAAGTTTTTGACCAATAACAATAAATAAAAGCACCAGACTGAGGCCATATATTGGGTATATTTTAAAAGCAATAAGCGCCAGCAACTGAATCAACGAAATACCATAAAAAGCATTAAGAACCAAAATGCCACCCTTCCTCCCAATAAACTGCGGCAGCGTTTTTCGGAGATTTACTGCATCATCTTCAATATCCGAGATATTATTCGCAAGCATTATGCCTGCAATTCCTAGAACGAAGGGAATGCTCATAAGCATAATTTCTGCAAAAAAAATGATTTGAACTTGCATTTGAAAAAATCCATCTTGTATTGAGAGAACAAACAGACGCGGGGCATCCAATTGAATGTAAACAGTCACCAAAAAAATCAAAAAACCCATCATGACGCCCGAAAAAAGTTCTCCAAAGGGTGTGTGGGAAATAGGTACAGGTCCATAGGAATAGAGAATGCCCACTCCAAACGAAAGAATCCCTATGAGTAAGACAAAATAGTCAGTGTAGACCACTAGACTAAGCCCAGCCAAGGCACCGACGCTCAGAAGGGATAAGACAATCCACTCAACGCGCCTAATGGGAATCTGATCTCTCACAATTGCGTTGTGTTCTTCAAAATTATAGCCTTTTTTCAACTTATCTCGTTTGTAATCCATATAATTGTTTAAAGCCGTTGTTGCCATATCAATGCACAGTAAGGCAACAAAAAACAGTAGCGTTTTGAATCCGTTAAAAGCACCAAATTTCCACTGCGCATATATAAGCCCATACACGAAAGGCAACAAACTCGCTACTTTGGTTTGAATTTCAACCAGTTTTAAAAATGTTTTCATACACCATCCTTGTCATTTTAGGATTAAAAGCGTCTACCGAGTATATTGGGAATGAACGCTTCTAGAATATCTCGGGTCAGGCCCAAAGGTAAGCGTTTGATTTGCTTCAGAGCACGCTCTGCATAACGATTCGCCATGGCATGGGACTTTGCTATTGAGCCCCTCTGTTTCAAAATTTCAACAATGGCTACTTTGTCAATCTGCTCCGTTAAAAGTAAGGCTCTCAATTTCCCATCTGAATCAGAACGAAGACCCAGCAAAATTGGAAGCGTCATATAGCCTTGATTCAAATCCGAAAAAATATCTTTTTTAAGCGTTGCTGCATTGCCCTCAACATCTAAAAGATCATCCTGAATTTGAAAACACATGCCTAAAGCATACCCAATACGGCCCATAAGTCTCACTTGTGCATCTGGCGCTTCAACGCTATACGCACCTGTGGCAAGACTTGCAGCAAATAACGCTGCAGTCTTACCCGAGATGATCTTTAAATAGTGTTTCATACTTAAATCCAACAGATAGCGACTTTCAAACTGTCTAATTTCACTTAAACAAATGACTTGAATAGCTTTTGCTAATTGCGTCACAATATGCTGTGAAACGCTGTACTGGGCCAACATAAGCAGTGATCGACTCAAGAGAAAATCACCCATATAGACGGCGTAATCCTTACCGTACTGACTCTGTACACTGGGAGCGCCGCGCCTTAATTTTGCTTCATCAACAATGTCATCATGGACCAAAGTAGCCATATGAAAAATTTCAATACTGGCACACAGTGCAATCCTTTTTTCCTTTTGACTCTTTCTCATGTCATCGTTCCCCAAATAAGAAGCAGATAGGACAAGCGCAGGTCTGAGGAGCTTCCCTTGCTTGTCAAACAACCCTTTAAGGGATTCATCAAAGGATGCGAATCCTGTTTTTGGTCCATTTTTTAGAGTCTCCACCACAAGTGCTAATTCTGCTTCAATGGTTGGATAGTCTTTCCAAAATTCGCTCATCCTCAACGCTCCTTAATTGAATTTAAAACAACCAATCTCTAGCGACAGTATCAATTGTCCGTATAGAGATAGTATTTCTTGAATAATTTAATCTTTTTAAGACCCTTGTTGAGCAGTGGTAAAACATAGTAGTCCATTCCGAACACGGATCCAGATCCCCCGATAGTCGCAAACCCAGCAACGAGGTACCATAACATCTCAACAGGTGCCATTCCAGAAGCCCAGATCATGACGCCCATGATGAGGGTAGCAATTGCTGCAACAGGTGTGAAGAGCCCTGCTATTAACATCAAACCAAATCCAATTTCTCCGAGTACCATAAAGGTCTGGAATAGTGTAGCCAGAAAAGTAAATCCACCTTCAGGTGTGTAGAACATAAGTCCCATTGAATAATTCACTATATTGGTGATGAATTCTGGAACTGGCAAAGCGACAACAGCAGCTACAGCGCCTTCTGCCCCTTCCACCCAAGCTTCAGATGCAGCACTTAAAGCATTCACTGGCGCTGGGATTAGGAAAATCTTGTTGGGATCTGCGAGGACTGCTGGAAGCTTTTGAATACCTTCCATAAACCAACTGTACCCTAAGAAAAGTCGGAGGGGGACCAACCAAAAATTAGGAGATGCATTGGCGAAATGTCCACCCACTAAACTACGGTTGTGTTTAACATGGAAAATTTCATGCATCAAGTAAGACCAACATTTATTAAACCCAGCAACCTGGAAGAAATAAATTAAATTGATAAAATGCTTAGCGACAAGTGCAAAAAAACCTGACAATCCAAAAAAATTTCCTGGGAGACCTACATGGGCGACGCCGTAACGTCCACCCACACACACCATAGCCCCATGAAACTGTGGTTTGTAGGTATGGAGTGGTTTGCCTTCAAGGGTTGCAACGATGTTTTCGGCCACTGTATGGGATGAGTGTTCGGCATTCTCAACCATCTGAGGAACAGGACCAGCAGCTCCTTCTGGAATGCAAAACAAATTATCACCGACGACATATACTTCTGATCTGGTTTCTGATTGTAAGTAGGCGTTGGTGGATACACGGCCTCTTCCTTTTTTCTCAAGACTGACCGTTTGAGCTAAATCACTGCTTTCAACACCGGCAGCCCATATGACTGTCTGTGTATCGATAATGCCTTTATCCCCTAAATTCACAAATTCTGCACCAACTTCGGTGATATTTGTAGAAGTCATGACTGTAACGCCTAATCTGACAAGTCTGTTTACCGTTTTATGAATCAAATTGTCCGGAAACATGGGTAAAACTTTTGGAAGCAAATCCACAACATACATTTTTGCAGCGTTCATCGGCAAACCATAAGAACTCAAGAGTTCATTCTTCCACTCTGCCAATTCGCCGATCATTTCAATGCCTGTAAACCCACAGCCTGCGGTGACAAAAGTGAGCATTTTTGTGCGTTCAGGGCCATCGGGTAGAAAGGATGCACGGTAAAACTGGTTGGTGATATGGGCTTTTAACTGGACGGCATCTTCATAGGACCAGAGTTTAAATGTATGTTCCTCAGCACCTTTTACACCATAAAAAGCAGGCTTAGATCCCGTTCCGAGAACTAAATAATCATACTCTAAAGTCTCTTGTCCCATATGGACGGTTCGGTTGTCAAAGTCGATTGAGGATACTGTATTGCAGATGACGTTGACCTTGCGGTGTGCAAATATTTTACCGAGACTAATGCGAATAGCATCTTCAGGCACGCGGTTTGCTGCGACCTCATGAAGCTCCGTCAACATCGTGTGGTAGGGATTTTTGTCAATCAGAGTAATACTCATTTCAGGATACTTTTTCAGTTTCCGCTCAAGTTTTTTTGCTGTTAAAACACCTCCATAACCTGCTCCGATGATTACAATCTTTTTGGGTTGCATACATTTCCTCCTTATAAGTGTAATTCATATCTGTCCTCATTTGATCATTTTTTCTCTTTACTACTTTCCCCATGTAAAATTCGGATCGGTCAATTCAAAAACATCCATAAACCCTTTGCTTGGGTATAAGGTGCGCTCTTTTGTCACAAAGAGCGCTTCCACGCCCGGAATGCTATTGATCATTTGAAGCCCTTTATCAATACCTAATGCAAAAGCCGCTGTAGATAAGGCATCTGCATCAATAGAAACAGTGGTTAAAATGGATATACCGGT
>JBBRGL010000229.1:0-4770 GCA_038240675.1 Peptostreptococcales bacterium | reverse complement strand
CATCCGAACAGCTGGCCGCGGTGGCCCGCTTCTTCGAAACACAACAGCAGTACGGCGAGCGGTTACAATACCGGCCCGCCCCCTTGAAATAGGCAGCCACAAAGCCGTCAACGATTTCAGAGGTGAAAAGATCTCTACAATCGAGTATATGATGTGGAATACCCAGTTCCTTGGCACAGATCGCAGCCTCTTCAACCATAGACTCTGAGCCATCAAACAGCTTTAAAGTTATGCCTTCTATCTCATATCCACGTTCTTTCAATAGAACTGCCGTCAGCGTACTATCAACACCGCCACTCATAGCCACCAACACTTTGTTGCCCTTCATTATTCGTCCTCTAATCTTTTTAAAATAGCCTCAGTCGAACAATCCGGAACTATATGCAGTATGAATATGATCAACTAAGGGCTTTTGACACCCTAACCATAGAATTTGAGTTTTCGGACAGTCTGGGGAGCTGTGTTGCAATTTCACTACGGCTGAAAGCCCTCTTCGATACCCCTAATCAGTTCTGGAATGAGTTGTTTTTTGCGAGAGACGACACCTTCTAGAACGATAAGGCTATTGACCGCTTTCTGGCCGAAGGTCTTTTCAATCAATGCCTCCGTACTGCCACTAAAAAGCAACCGGGTCATAGAATGACCAATATTGGTGAGCATAAACAACACACAATCAAATCCACTGTTCTTTTGAACTTCAGCCACTTCTGGTCTGATTTTGTCCTCAACAGCGGACAATATATCCTCTTCCATGGAAGTAATTTGCCCTACACCAATCTTGAGGCCGCCTGCGAAAAACACCTTGAAATCTTGATAAAATATTTCATGAGGCGTCATGCGCAACAAATCTGATCCCGCTTTGAACATTTCGCGCCCAAAGGTGACACATTCAATGCCCGCTATAACTGCTAAAGTTTGAGCCATTTCTTGATCTACGGCAGTGCAGGTAGGGGACTTGAAAATAAGGGTGTCAGAAAGAATAGCCGAACAAAGAAGCCCCGCCATTTGTTTTGGAAAAGCGACATTATTCTCAACATAGAGTTGAGCCACAATAGTCGCCGTACAGCCGAGAGGCTGATTTCTAAAGTAAACAGGTGCGGCAGTTTGGAACCCACCTATACGGTGATGATCAATTATTTCAAGGACCTCTGCATCCTTAATGCCCTCTACCGTCTGTGTCAGTTCATTATGGTCCACTAAAATAACCCTCTTTCGGTGAGGACGCAGGAGTTGTATGCGTGAAATCATACCGACATAATTCTGTTGTTCGTCGATTACGGGGAAATTTCGGTAGCGCTTTTGCGTCATTATCCCATGAACATCTTCCAGATAATCATCGAGTTCAAAATAGGTCACTGGCAAGGGTTTCATAAAATACCGCACGGGTAGTGCGTTATAGATTGACCTTGCCACTGCAAAGGTGTCTAGTGGCGACCGAATCAGGGTGCACCCTTTTTCGATAGCTTTTTCCAAAATCACATCAGAGAGTATAGCATTGCTGGTCAAAATCATCATTTTTGCATGGTTTTCAATGGCGATAAGCTGACTCTTCTCTCGATTGCCTAGAATGATCAAATCCCCAGGTTGGACGTGTTCACCAATATAGTCAGGATGCATTGCACCAACAAGTACACGCCCTTTCACTACCCTGTTTTTTTCAGCGAGATGTAGAATCTCAGCTTTCAAAACATAGAGAAGATTTTCAATTGGCGTATCCGCCATACTGAGCAGGTTTGGATCTTGGAGGGACATATAAGCCTCAGCAATACCCCCTACAGTTATAAGACCACAGATTTTCTTACCATCCTCTGTGAGTGGCAAAGTATGGGTTTCGTGTGTTTTCAAACGCTCCCACGCTTCCTGAAGGGAAAGACCAGTCGTATACAGGGGAACATTTTTGATTGAAATATCACAGACTTGGGTTCTGACATCCATCAGTAACTCAGGCACCTCAACTTCGAATTTTTTGAGTATAAATGCCGTCTCTTGATTGAGCTCGCCTAGTCTCGCTGCTAAAAAGGTTTCATGTGGATCTATGCAAGTTTTTAAATGGGCATAGGCAATTGCCGAGCAAATTGAATCGGTATCAGGATTCTTGTGACCAAAAATATAGACAGGTGTCGACATTTGTACCTCGCTTCCAAGAAAGTTCTATTTTCCACGCACATAGGCCTTTGGCCACTCGACTTCAACTTTCAATTTCTTTGCTGCTGCTAGAGGCCAATAGGGGTTTCTCAAAAGTTCACGCCCTAAAAACACTGCATCAGCTTGCCCTGACGCCACTATAACGGCTGCCGATTCAGGATCTGTGATAAGACCTCCTGCAATGACAGGTTTTGTAAGGCGCTCTTTTAAGAGTGCTGCAAACTGAACTTGATACCCTGGATAAGCTTCCATGATAATGGGAATGACGCCTCCAGAACTGACATGCAGGCCTTGAAAAAGTGCTGGATCAATGAATTCTAGCTTGCGCTTCCAAACCTCAGGATGATTGCCAAGAGGGTTGTATTCCTCAGCTGAGATGCGTATCCATACTGGATAATGCTCAGGAAGCACTTCGCGGACTGCCATAAGCACCTGTCTCAAAAACTGTGTCCCCTCTTCATTATGTATACCATAAAGATCTGTTCTGCGGTTTGACAGTGGCGATAAAAAGCAATTGATCAGATAGCCGTGAGCTCCATGGATTTCAACAAAATCAAATCCCGCTTCAAAGGCCCTTCTTGCACCCTGTTTAAATGCGCCGATCACTTGGATAACATCCTCTTCTGTCATTTCCGCTGGGACACCATACTCATCATCAAAAGCAACAGGGGAAGGTGCAATGATGCGTTCGCCTTCAGCGCCACCTTTTCGACCCGCATGGGCCAATTGAATGCCAATAGTGGCGCCGTTCTCGTGCACGGTTTTGACCAAGGCGGTGAGTCCATCTATATGCTGATCCGACCAAATGCCTAAATCATTGGCGGAAATGCGTCCCCGTTTTTCGACTGCTGTAGCTTCCACAATAATGGTACCAACGCCGCCGATAGCTCTCGTGGCATAATGTTGCAAATGAAAGGGTTGAACCATTCCCGTATCATCGCTGCTATACATGCACATGGGGGCCATAACAATTCGATTCTTAAGTGTTATATTCCCTGTTTGTAAAGGTGTAAAGAGTTTGCTCATATTATGCTAGTCCTCCTTCAGGTTTTTTACATGCTAATGTGCTACAAAATATTGAGAAGTGTCCTACTTCTGCACAATCCAAATGCGTTAAAACGACCTCCGTTTTATTATACCATTTTTATCGAAAATAACTTTCATAAATAATAGGTTGAGTTTCCTGAATTAATGTGAGTTTATCTGTATTTGCGTTATACAATGAGGTGTGTAATATTTCTTGAGGAGGTTCATATGTTGTATGCCATCATCGGATTATGTGTGATTTCATTAGCTGGGAACGTCGTTCTTTTTCTTAAATATAGAACCCACGCAGGCCCAATTCCCTCACCTGAGAGTGCATCTCTTGGAATCAGCAAGGAAGCCTGCACTGATTTTTCCGACTTGGCATATGATTATATCCGATTGGTCTCCCAGTTTGCCCTGGGCATCGAAAAATTCGACACCGAGATGACAGAAGTGGTTGGACGCATTGAATCCCAAACAGCCCACACTGAAGAAAGTACGGCAAATCTCATTTCAGCTTCCCAACTTACTCAAGATATTTATAAACAAAATGATGCTCTTTCTGTAGATGCAACACGCCTCTCAGAAGATTCTTTTTATGCCCTCAATCTCTTAAAAGACAAGCGAACCGCTCTGATCAAAGGCATTACTTCTCTCAATTCAATTAATGCAAAAATGGACAATATGGCCGACCAGCATACGAGTCTTGAATCCGTCCTGAGCCAAGCCGATGCGATGATCAGTAGCATCGATCAAATATCCTCCCAGACCAATCTTTTAGCCCTCAATGCTGCCATAGAAGCCGCAAGAGCAGGTGAACAAGGCAAAGGTTTTGCAGTGGTCGCCAGTGAGGTCAGGAAGCTTTCTGGAGAGACTTCAAAAGTGGTCGAGCAAATACAAATGCTCCTTCATAATATTCAGTCCATCTCTCACACCATGTCTACAGACTTGAGGAACATGAGACAAAGTACAGATGAAGAAAGCGCTAAAATCATTGAACAAATTAACGCCCTCAAAGAAGTCGAAATTGCGACAGAGGCCTCTGCTAATGGCACTCAAAAAATCGCCAGTCTATCACTGCACAATCTCAGTGCATTCGAAAATCTGAAGTCATTGATTTCACAACTCTCCGAAGTCTTTGAGGACATCTCTCAATCCGCTGCAAACATTGGCATATCCATGCATCAACAGTCCAAAGAAATTGGTGCAATGAAAACGTCTGTAGGCTCTCTAGAAGAAACGTCCATTCGATTTACCCATCTTGTAAAAAGCCAGACTAAACCTGACCCTAAAGAACTTGTCGCCGTGACGTCAGAGTACATTCCCTATATTATATTTAATCACAAAACACAGAAAGTAGAAGGCATTGATGTGGATATCGTCAAAGAAGTATACACCCGTGCAGGCTATACCCTTAATTTCCTCATAACACCCTTTGACACGGCCTTGCACTTGATTGAAACAAAAGCTGCGGACATACTCCCAAATATTGCAAACAACAAGGAGCGACAAGCTTTTATGTCTTTTAGTCAGTCCTACCGCAACTCAGAAACATTCAGTTTCTATCAGCACAGGGGTTCAAAACCCATCCATGCCTTA
>JBBRGL010000228.1:0-4786 GCA_038240675.1 Peptostreptococcales bacterium | reverse complement strand
AGCTGACCTCCCCTTATCTCTCTTCACCATTTTATCACAATAAAAAGTGTATGTGCAGGCCTGACCCCTATGACTTTCCGAGATTTGGTATAGCCTCGCGGATTTTATGACGGTCTACAGCAAGGACGATATACGGATCACTTTCAAGGACGGGACTGAGATAAAAGCATAAGCCCAGATACTTAAACGTCTCACTACTGGTTATATATTCCAGTGGTGAGACGTTTTTTACACTGTTACAGTTTTAATATCGTTATAAGGTTCAGCTGCATTTTTATCAAACAGAACGATATTTCGACCTTCGGGAAATACTGTGCTGGAATAAATTATTCCTACATATCCATGCACAAGAAAATATTGTGCTAAACACTGAAATGGAGCATATACAAGATTCTTATCTTCTGTAGTAACAGGAAGAAAAATCTGCTCTGATAACAACCGAGCATATGTATAAGTAGCCCACTTACTTATTAGAGGAATAATGTCTGTCACTTCGGGCTTCTGTATTATTCCGGTAAAAAGACCATTTGCTATACCTTTTGCAACTTCTCTATCACGTATTTTTTGCCCATCTTCCTCAAGGTCACTATTGATTTCACCATAGCTAAATTCTCGAGCAATTGTTAAATCGACTACTTGTTTTCCTTTGTATACATCATTGAGCCCGAAATCGCATAAGGCAAATCTCTCTCCCAATTTTGCTCTACATTCTTGTAAGGCACATTGCTCCGAAATATTACAGGATCTCATGCCTATTGCTAAATAAAGCCATTCGACTCCTACTGGGCTAAACCTATTCGAATCTTTGATATATTTGCTGTTCGGGATAAAACGATCATATCCCGGAACTGGATCATAATCACTTAGCCGAGCTGCTCGAACGATATTAGAATCAGAAGTAAACACATCCTCAATGTTTACTTCGAGAGATCCTTTGTTATGAGAAAACAGATCATCAAAGACGTGTAAAAATGTAGTTCCTAAAGCACTTTGTATGTCGTTATAAGTGAAATCCTTTTTTGTGAGAGCATTTCTAAACTCATCCCATGTTCGCTGAATAGTTGCTTCGCTCTTATCTTTCTCCGAAAAATCAAATACCTGTGCCATCAACATTCACCTCCGGCAGATCTTCGTGAACAACTCCAATACGTTAGTAATTTGCTTCATTCTAACCTCCGATCATTGCTTACCTGCGGATGGGCTCTTGTAATCAACTCAAGTATTATCTCTTTGAGACTATGAACAATCTCAATGAGAACGGCATCGCTTAATCCCTGTAGTTTTTCTTCCATAACGCTTCCTCCTATGTGTCTTTTATTTCTTAAGGTTTTTTATTGCTTCGGCAAAGGTTCCCAGTCCAGTGATCAATCCCGGATAAGTTTTTTCAAGACCCGGGCCACTTTTTTTGTTTCGTTTCAAGTATGCGAGTTCATCAGCGAACAAAGCATCCAGCGAAATGTCAAGCTCGGTCGCAAGCACCAAGAGCTTTTCAACCTCTGGATACGCTTCATCACGTTCCCATTTTGATACTGCCTGTCGGCTGAGTTCAGTGCTGATATTTGCGCCCACATCTTCCTGTGTTAAACCAAGCTCATCTCTACGTTGCCTTAACTTTTCTCCGAACGACATATAAATCACCTCCTTTCTTTACTCGTATTCTACTCTCGCATTTCGGAATCGTCTAAAACCTGAATTTGCTATGCGCAACTTGAAGTTGCGCATGTTGGAAAAATAAGAGGTTTAGGGGTCAGGCCTGCACATGAACTTTAATGTTCTTCCTGCATATTCTCGAAACATATCCATCGCTCAGACCAAAGTCCCTACTGACCTCAGATAGTGTCTTTGCGCCATACTTAATGATTCCCTTTATTAAGCAATTCCTAAGTTCAAGCATATCCTCTTTAAGGTATTTCTTCTTCAGATTTTCAACTTTAACACCCGTTCTGTTTTCAAAAGACATGATCACCTCTAGCTTATCCTTTTTCTCTAAACTCATTTTATTAATCTCAAACTCAATTTCATCATGTTCCGGTGCCATTTCTCGATCTGCTTTTGTCATAATTATATCATCTGCTTTCGAAACAAAGTCCAAGTAATGCGCCAAGGCTTTCTTCTTGTTTTTTGAAAAATGTCCAAGCACCTCATGTGTCTTACAATCCCCCTGATCATGTGACAATGGTTATCTATGATTACATAAGCATATAAGCTACCACCATATTGCTCGACGTACCCGAAAAGCCTCTCTCAGTATTGGTTTTTATTCTCTTCCTGTTTGAAAACAGAGTCTTTATTGTTTCCCCTTCCAATAACATGATAGAGTGCGCCATTATAATGAATACGTGGTTTTCTTGCCAAAAGCTGACCTCCCATTATCTCTTTTCACCATTTTATCACAATGAAAAGTGCATGTGCAGGCCTGACCCCTCAGACTTTCCCGGCGAAGAAGTTTTCAGCCACACCTGTCAATGTATAACCCGCTTTTGGTGTGAGTGTAATTGTTGCTGTATAAACTGTGCTTGCACCAAATGTTGCAGCTATTGGTCCCCATGAAATTGCTGCTGTGTATTCTGCTGTCGCAGCTAGTGAATCTGCTGGAATTGCTCCTTTTACTGGTGCTGTTACCCCTGCAATAGCTGCTGTCGCGATTGCCGCAGGATCTGCTGCACTAACAGTAACAGTAACCGGTGTACTTGCGTAGTCAGTGAGGTTGTTTCCATTGATTTCCTCTACAAAGATTTTAAGCATATTATCACTATCTAATGTTACGGCAAGGTCAAATTAAGATTGCTTGCGTTACCACTTGCATCTGTATTACCAATTTTGCCGTAGTATGTTACTGCACCTGCGCTGTCGGTAATGATGGTTGAAACGCTTTTGCTTGCCGTTGCGCCTGTTAAATTTACCTGACTGTTGTATTTGCATTGCTGTTTGCGCCAGTTACGGTGATTGTTCCATTTGATAAGTTGCTATCAATAATTGTCAATTTTTGAGCACCACTCGGAGCGGTTACCGCCGCCAGAGTGGCACCTGCGGTGCCAGATTTACCGCCTGCGGCAGCAGATGTTAAGAGCACAGATGACAGATTTAGCTTGAAGGCGGGACGAACTCTTTCCATCATGTACACAGTGTAGCCGAACGAGACGGTAAAGCCGCTGTTGATGACGATAGCCGCGTAGTCGTGCATGTCACCCGGAGAACGCAGCCAATAAGCCTCGCCGCTTATTCTACTTGAAAGATTCAAACAATCAGAAGGGACGGTTCATTTTGATTTAAGAAAAGGAGCGGATCAAATAGAACCGTCCCTGGTTATTTTTTCTAAGTTTGGCAAGGTAAAGGCCCTCGCCACCAAACAAGGCATTTTTAAAGTTGCCTTCCATCTGGATATCATAATTTACGGTTTTTGTCATGGCGACAAGGCAGCCAGTATCCAGCTTTATTGTTTCACCCTGCTGTAAATCCTTTTTGATAATCGTACCCCCAGCGTGCATGAAGGCAAGGCCGTCTCCTTCGAGCTTTTGCATAATAAAGCCTTCTCCTCCAAAGAGTCCTACCCCCATTTTTTTCTGAAAAGCAATACTCACAGAAATACCTTTCGCGGCGCAAAGGAAGGAATCCTTCTGGCATATCATGGTTCCACCGCATTCTTGCAAATCAAATGGAATCACCTTCCCAGGATAAGGGGCAGCAAAAGATACACATCGTCTGCTGCTGCCTGAGTTGGTAAAAGCAGTCATAAACAGGCTTTCACCTGTAATAACGCGCTTGCCCGCAGAAAAAAGCTTGCCCATGAGATCATTGCCTTCTTTTCCCGAACCATCACCGAATATTGTTTCCATATTAATGGCGCTATCCATGTACATCATGGCTCCAGCTTCAGCTATAACGGTTTCATCTGTTTCTAACATAATCTCCACAAACTGTAGATCCTCGCCATGTACCTTGAATTCAACTTCATGTGCTCTAAGCATTTTATTTCTCTCTAATCTTATTTTTAATTATGAAAATTTCGCCCTTAACTCTTAACAATACTAATGCTAACCATTGTTGTCCCGCCACTGTCGATAATCATGACGGCAATTTGCAGATTACTTTTAATGCCTGTGATACTGACACCTGCTCCCAAATCGTTTACTTCGTATTCTTCAGCCGACTTCATATATTTTTTGACAAAATCTGCAGCTTCTGAGGGTTTCGCCTCAGTTATATAAACTACAGTCCAGTATGAAGAAGCATCCCCCGATCCGGTTATAATCTTTGCATCGCTTGGTATTTGAGCCAATTCCTCTGGGAAGCCCTCAGGCAACTTGCCTGAAAGGGTTATCAGACCGCTGTTAACGGACCCATTATCGCTTTGTGAACTGTCACTGCCATCTGTTCCGTCACCGCCTTCTGAGCTATCTCCACCACCAGGTTCTTTGGTATCATCATCTCCTTTGACCGTTAAATTGGTTGCAAAAGGATCTTTATTCCCACTATCTTCACTCTTTGATGAGCCTTTTCCATTGGGTGTATGTACCAACTTTAGAGTGAACTCTATCTTGTTCCCTTCTAGGTCAGCTTTAAAGGTTTTTTCTCCCGCCACTTCATTCATGTTGTGAACATCTAGATTGAATTGATAGAAAACAGTAGGTAAAACGTTCCCATCTTCAATCATTGCCAAAGGATTGGTTGCCAGTTTGTCATAGAATGCGCTTACACATATTCTCTGAACAATCGCATCCACTGGTTGCTTATGACCTTTTACCGTCATGACCTCTTTTCTTGCCCCGAACCTATCAATTAGGAT
>JBBRGL010000227.1:0-4835 GCA_038240675.1 Peptostreptococcales bacterium | reverse complement strand
GGAGAATCCCCTCCGCTTGTCAGCACACCAATTCTTTTCATCATTCAACCCTTCTTTCTTTTAGGTTATGGGCACACCTCACCGTGTGTTCTTCCGAGCGCACTTCTAGCGGGCAGTTTAGTCTATATGTACACATGTTTTGCGCAACATAAACAATATCCTTCCAGATTAATTGTAGTGTATATTCTCTAAAATTGCAATTTTTACTTCCTCAAACGTCATAGGACAACGCTTTCATTTGTAGACCACGTGACCAATGCCAAAAATAGCTTCCAAAAGAAGCTGCGCCTCTTCGTTTTCCGCTATTTTAAGTTTGGCGTTGAGTCTATATTTTTTGCCGCTTGCACTTTCAAAGACGATAACTGGACAATTGCCTTTATAACGTTTTGCGGCCGCTTCAATGGCATCACTGGATGCTTTGTCAAAGGTTTCAACTTTCAAAAAACACGTTTTTAAAATTTCTTTTTTAAACAGATGAAGCGTTTTGTCATTTAATGGATAGATTTTTTCTGCCTTGAGTTTAGCAGGCTCATCCTCTTTGAGGGTCAATTGTCCCAGGACATAAATGGCTTGATCCTCTTTCAACACCTCTCTCTTGGTATGATACAGATTAGGGAACACAATGATTTCAATGGCGTCGTTCAGGTCTTCAATGGTTACAAAAGCCATAAAATCCCCTTTTTTGGTGGACTTTTCAACATTTCGAATAACCACTCCAGCCACTGCGACGCGCTGATTGTCTTGAAATGTTGAATTCTCAAGATCTTGAATCTGCTCTTGAATATCGCCGAGGGCATCAAAGGGCATTTGTTCTAAAATCGGCAAGAATTCTTCAAGGGGATGTCCACTCATATAAAGTCCTATCATTTCCTTCTCGAAGGAAAGCAGAAGCTTTGAACTGAACTCACCGAGCTCAGGGTAGTTAAACCCTTGGGCACCCACATCAGACAGTGAATCTTGAAACAAGGAGAGTTGTCCATCGCTGTTTTTTCTGCGGTTTCCAGAAACCGTATCGAGTATGCGCTCGTAGGAAGCCAAAAGCCTCGACCTAAATTGCCCCAAAGAATCAAAAGCTCCCGCTTTAATCAAGCTTTCCACAGCTTTTTTGTTCAAATCTTTTGAACTAATGCGTTCACAAAATTCATAAAAATCAGTGTAGGGCTTTTCTTTTCTGCCTTCTACAATGGCTTCGATTATACCAGGTCCCACGTTTTTGACGCCCAATAGACCATAGCTTATGGTGTCGTCTTTTACAGAAAAATAGCCTTCGCTTGTATTGACATCAGGTTTAATGACGTTAATTTGTAGACGTTTGCACTCTTGGATGTACTGCGATATTTTAGGGTGAGAGCCAATCACTGAGCTGAGCTGTGCTGCCATAAACGCCACGGGGTAATGGGCTTTAAAATAGGCCGTTTGGTAGGCAATCAGCGCATAGCCGGCTGCATGAGATTTATTGAAAGCATACTTCGCAAAATCCACCATGTCATCAAAGATAATCGTCGCTACATCAGGCGAAATGCCTTTCGCAGCACATCCTTCCAGCAGGACTGTCCCCTCTGAATCCTTCAGCCCATAAATAAAGGCTTGTCTTTCTTTATTCATGACATCCATTTTTTTCTTACTCATGGCGCGACGCACCAAATCACTTCTGCCGTAGCTGTACCCTGCCAATTCTCGAACGATTTGCATCACTTGCTCTTGATAGACGAGACAGCCATAAGTCACCTCTAAAATCGGCTTTAGAAGGGGATGGGCATAGGTAACCTTCGATGGGTTGTTTTTATTTTGAATGTATTTAGGAATTGAATCCATCGGTCCAGGGCGATAAAGGGAGATCCCGGCAATAATATCCTCAATTGAACTGGGCTTTAAATCGTGCATAAAGCTTCGCATTCCCGTACTTTCAAGCTGGAATACACCAAGGGTTTGTGCCGCACTGAGCATTTGGAAGGTCTTTTGATCATCTAAAGGAATTTCATTTAAGTTCAGTCGCGCACCTGTACTCCGCTCAATATGGTCGAGGGTGTTTTTGAGAACAGTCAAAGTTCTCAGACCTAAAAAATCCATTTTTAAAAGACCCAGTTCTTCTAGCAACAGCATATTGTACTGGGTCGTTATATTTTGTTCCTGCATGTAAAGGGGCACATAGTGATCTACAGGCTCTTTAGAGATAACGACACCCGCGGCATGGGTAGATGCATGCCGCGGCATTCCCTCAACTGCTTTTGATATTTCAAAGAGATGTGCCAGCTCATCGTGATCCTCAATAAGCTCCCTGAGCTCCTTGCTCTCTTCTAAAGCGCGGTCAAGGGTTACGCCCTGTCCAAAAGGAATCATTTTGGCAATGCGGTCCACATCGGCGTAAGGCAATCCCATGACCCTTCCCACGTCACGGATCGCACCTTTAGCAGCCATAGTGCCAAAGGTGATAATCTGAGCAACATGGCTGTAGCCATAGCGTTCAATCACGTAGTTGATCACTTCTTCTCGCCTATCATCTTGAAAATCGATATCAATATCCGGCATAGTAATGCGCTCAGGATTTAAAAACCGTTCAAAAATAAGGCCATAAGCAATAGGGTCCACATCTGTAATTTCCAATACGTAGGCAACCAAACTGCCTCCACAGCTGCCTCGACCCGGTCCAACAAGTATTCCCTTTTTCTTAGCGTAGGCAATAAAGTCCCAAACAATCAAAAAATAATCTTCGAATCCCATTTCTTTGATGGTCTTTAGTTCAAAGTACAGTCGATTGGTCAATGATTCCGTCACATGCTCATAGCGTTTTTCAAGGCCAGAAAGACACTTCTTTTCAAGCTCTCCATAGGCGTTAAAGTGTTCATCGGCACTAAACTGCGGCAAATGCCGGGACTCAAAATCAAAGGCCATTGAACAGCGTCTTGCAATTTCAACTGTATTCTCCAAACTTTGAGGTGCATAAAAAAATAGCTTTTGCATTTCCTCCGGACTTTTTAAGTAAAATTCCTGTGTTGGAAATTTCATGCGTTCTCGGTCTGACAATACCTTCCCGGTCTGTATACAAAGGAGGACATCGTGGGCCGCTGCATCTTCCTTTGCAATATAGTGAACGTCATTGGTGCAAACCAGCGGTATGTTAAGCTCTTCAGCCATTTTAACCAATTTTCGGTTGATGCGCTTTTGCGCTTCTATACCGTGGTCTTGCAGTTCCAAAAAAAACTGACCTTGTCCCATAATAGAACTCAGCTTCAGTGCCACGGCCCTTGCGTCCTCATACCTGTCCTCTACAAGCAACCTTTGAATGTCTCCCTGGAGACAAGCGCTAAGGGCAATCAATCCCTCGCTGTGTTTTTCAAGTAGCGCGTAATCAATTCTAGGTTTGTAATAAAAGCCCTCAAAAAATCCATGAGAAACCAATTTAATCAGATTTTGATACCCCTTCTGATTTTCAACGAGAAGCACCAAATGTCCTTGAGATCGATCAAGGACGGGATCTTTGTCCCTAAGTGTCCTAGGGGCAACATAAACCTCACAGCCAATAATAGGCTTGATGCCTTTTTCAATGGCTTTTTTATAAAAGTCCACTACGCCAAACATAACGCCGTGATCCGTGATGGCCACTGAATCCATTCCAAGTTCCTTGACACAGTCAAATAAGGCCTCAATTTTCGTAAAGCCATCTAAAAGACTATATTCAGTATGAACATGAAGATGCACAAAAGGAATAGTGGCCATTGGAATCTCCTCCATAACAAAAACCCTCTGCAGTGATGAAGGCAGAGGGCTCTAGACTACTGCTGCATATATTCTTTGAAGAGCGATAGAATCATCTCTTGCTTAACCTTTGGAACATCGGCAATGCTCATTCGCATAAACCCTTCCCCTTTGGGTATGGTCTTTTTAACAGAAGCTTTTGTAATCAAAACTTTTTCTTCATCCGTTAACAAATCCATATTCAAAATAGGGATTAAGCCTGGGCCATTCTGCGACAAGAGACTCGCTTGAAGTTTAGGCGACAAAATTGTATTGAGTGTCAATAGCGCACCTGATTTGTCACCGGCGTTAAAGGGAATCACCATGAATTCAGGTTCATAGGGCATAAAGCCCTCAAACAAGAAAGGCTTAGCACCTTCTGGGTAAGCGTCTAACTTCTGCGCATCATAAATATGTTCCATGACATCGCTCATAGAAAACGCCAGTTTTTTATTGATAAAGAGCTGATCTACTTCCTTCGTGGAAGTAGGGAAACGCTCGCCTTCCATATAAAACTGCTTCTTGAGCGTGCTGAGTTCTTTAAAGACAGGTCCTAAAAGGGTTTTGAGTTCAGCCTTTGAATTTGCCTTGACGATGTCTTTATAACTGACTTTATGCAATACAAATCCCCTGAGAATTCTTCCGCCAACTGTATCCTCGGGCGAAAAAGTAAAAGTGTTGGGGTTGTTTTTAATGGCTTCAATAAATTGATCATAAGTCTCTGGCATATTGAGCAAAATATCTTCATTGCCAATAAGATACATGGATTTTTTCCAAAGGGGAATGGCGTAGCCGTTGTGTAAATTACCATCGATCATGGCGCTTTCAATGGCATTGTGGTTTCCTTGCAGCGCATAGGTTTTGATGGTACCTATAAACGGCCCATAAAGGAGCCCTTCACTACTAAGCACCTTGTAATCACTTGCATCCGGTAAGTAAATGAGATCCATATTGCCTTGTTTGACTTCCTCAGACAAATCAGATCTGAGCTGGGTCAAAATTTCTGGAAGTGTTGCAGATATGATGTTGAGGCGAATTCCGTGGAGGGCCAAAACTTCATCTTTGACCGTTGTCTCAAGCCAATCAATAGTGGGTTGATC
>JBBRGL010000226.1:0-4849 GCA_038240675.1 Peptostreptococcales bacterium | reverse complement strand
GCTCATTGATCTGGTTGAAGAGGTACAGCGGGCAGGAATCGTCGAAAAATTTTATCAGCCTGTTGCGCGGAATTTTGTTGTGGATTCGGGTTCAATGCGTATGTCTGATGGTGAGATTTTAGATTCGGTCAATCAATATAGAATAGCACTTTTCGAAACGATTTCTTCTGCTTTTTATAGTGCTCTTAGTCGTAAAACTGTGCCAACGCTTAAAATTCAATTGGCGGCTGACCTTTATATGACGGAAGTAGAGATGTTGGAAATCAACGACCAATTGAAAGCGTTTGTACATGAAATCAGCTTGAAGTACAAAGACAAAAGACCTGATACCCATCGGTATCTAATTGCCAATTTAATGGTTGAAGACAAAGAATCTCTACGTGAGGAATAAGGATGCTGCACACAAGTGATTTGGAACAGATTTTAGAGGATTGCTCAATAAAAGATGAAGAAATATATGGCATAGTTTCGGGTGATCTGACCCAGGCTATGCCTTATTTTGTGCAAAGGTGTACGAATGCTTTCGCGAATATGACGGATTCCGAGGAAATAACTCTGAGATTACAGCCAAAGGCTGTTTTTCCAGCATATAGATCTGCACTTGTTCTATTCAAACGGTACCCTGTGTATGAAAGACAATCAAAGGTGAATTTTGGTCAAGTTGCTTCCTTTGCAGTGGGCAGGGATTATCATAAAGTACTGAGTCATCGGCTGACACAACTCGGTGAAAAAATCAAAGAAGTAATGCCGGGGTTTGATTACGCAGTCTGCGTGGATACATCAGCTCTTGCTGACCGTCAAATGGCCTATCAGACTGGCAAAGCTTTTTATGGGAAACACCATCAGGTCATTGTTCCCGAGTGGGGAGCGGGTTTTTCAATTGGGTATCTTTTGACAAACCTAGCCATAAACACGTCAAATGAACGCATGGAATCCCAATGTGGGAGCTGCGTTCGCTGCATTGAAGCTTGTCCAACCCACGCATTAGAAGAGGGCAAATTCTATAAAGGGAAATGCATTTCTTACATGACACAAAAAAAAGGCGTGTTGTCTGATTTTGAAAAAGATCAGATCAATCACTATATTTATGGCTGCGATATTTGCCTCCTTGCATGTCCTTTTACCCAAGTGGAGAAGGAGAGTGGGGCTTTTGTTCTGCGGGATTTAATGGAGCTGACTTCTTCAAGTAATCAGCAGATCAAAGCGCAATGGGGTGAACACGCCGCATTATGGAAAGGCCCAGCGCTCCTTAAACGCAATGCTCAACTTATCCTAAATAATTCAGAAAGTGTTTGCAGTTCGCGGACAAAATCACTATAATGAAGTTGAAGAGTCTATTAAAAACTATTCAGAGGAGGCAAATTATGTCCAATATCCACGAACTTAATTTTATCAAGGACAAAATTCAAGAACTTAAGGATCAAGGGACTTACAGGAAACTTCCTGTTTTGGAAGGCCCAAATGAAGCTGAGATTATCCTCAATGGCAAAAAAGTAATCAATCTTTCCTCAAATAACTATTTGGGATTTGCTAACCATCCGCGTCTTAAAAAAGCTGCAATTGCGGCTGTTGAAAAATACGGCGTTGGTGCAGGTGCCGTTCGAACAATCGTCGGCAATATGGATATCCATGAAAAACTCGAAGAAAAATTAGCGGCCTTTAAAAGAGAAGAAGCGGTCATGGTGTTTCAGTCAGGGTTTAACTGTAACGCAGGTGCTATTCAAGCCATTACAGAAAAAGGCGATGTCATTATATCCGATGAACTCAATCACGCCAGTATCATCGACGGTGCACGTCTCTCAAGAGCGGATAAAAAGGTATACAAACATAGCGATATGGCAGATTTAGAACGTGTTTTAAGTGAGTCTAAAGGCATATACCGCAATATGCTCATTATTACAGATGGTGTTTTCAGCATGGATGGCGACATTGCCAAGCTACCTGAAATTGTTGATTTGGCTGAAAAATATGGAGCGTTAACGTATGTAGACGATGCTCATGGATCAGGTGTTCTCGGAGAAAGCGGACGTGGAACAGTGGACCACTTCCATCTACATGGCCGTGTAGATTTTTGTATCGGAACACTTTCAAAAGCCATCGGCGTCATCGGTGGTTATGTGGCGGGGAGCAAGACAGCGCAAGAGTGGCTGAATCATAGGGCAAGGCCTGTTCTTTTCTCGACAGCGCTTCCACCAGCAGCTGTTGGCGCCATTATTGAGGCGATAGATATTCTCATGGAGACCACAGAATATACAGATCGGCTGTGGGAAAACGCAAGGACTTTCAAAGAAAAAATGAGTGAATTGGGCTACAACATAGGGCACAGTGAGACGCCTATTACACCCGTCATTATTGGAGATGAAGCCCTAACCATGCAGTTTTCAAAAAAATTGCTCGAAAATGGCGTTTTTGTATCGGGTATTGTCTTTCCAACTGTTCCTAAAGGTGCAGGACGTGTAAGGTGTATGGTAACGGCAAGTCATACAGAGGAACAACTCATAAAGGCTGTTGAAGTCTTTGAAAAAGTTGGCAAGGAAATGGGTATCATTTAGATTAGAAAAGCAGATAGGGGAAACCCCTGTCTGCTTTTTTTGTGGGACGCTACACGTGGGACGGTGATGGGACGGTTGTGGACGCGTCCTTGACGCTGTTTAATCATTCAACAGCGCTAGAAGCGCTCCCGCAACCGTCCCACGATTGTCCTACAACTGTCCCACAAGTGCACAATAAACTTTTTCTCATTTATTAAAGTGCTTTTTTGGTTTATACTGTTTATTGAGGGTATATCATTGTTAATTCACCTTGAAAGCAGGAGGCGCAAATGAAAGAAGAAAAGGGAATCTTATTAGAATCAGGCACCGGAGAAGTAGAAATTCTGAAGTTTACGGTCAATAACAAATTTTATGCCATCAATGTCGTCAAAGTAAGGGAAATTCTTCAAGTAGGGACGACTTCAAAAGTTCCCAATTCAACACCTTCAATTGCTGGAATTACTTTAGTGCGTGGCGATGTTGTCACTTTGATTGATCTTAAGTATGTTTTGGAAAAAGAAGCATATGGCGATATTGCGCATAAAATGACCTTGCTTTGTGAATTCAATCAATTGCGCGTGGCTTACTTAGTGGATGAAGTCCTTGGCATACACAGACTCAAGTGGTCCGATATCAAAAAACCGGATGCACTTATTGAAAATACATTGGTCATCGGCAATATTCAATTGGATGATCGCATTTATATGCTCCTGGATTTCGAAAAAATTGTTATGGATATCAACCCCAATACCGGCATTACACTTCAGCGTATGGAGAGTGTTGAAAAGCGGGATCGCTCTAAAATCAAACTTTTCCTAGCTGACGATTCCTCTACCATTCGTAAAATTCTCTTGGATACGTTATCAGCAGCTGGATTTGTCGGAATGCGTTTTTTCAATGATGGACAAGAAGCCAGTGATTATTTGATGAACCTCGTTGAACAGAAGGGTGATCGATTTGTAGAAGATGTTCATGTCATGATTACGGATATCGAAATGCCTCAACTAGACGGTCATACATTGACCCGTCGAATAAAAGAACACAAAATACTCAAAAAATTGCCAGTCATTATATTCTCCTCCCTCATTACAGGGGACTTGAGACACAAAGGCGAGGCTGTAGGCGCTGACTCGCAAATGAGCAAACCAGAAATTGGCCAGTTGGTTGGTATGATTGATTTGCTTTATGATAAGTTAAAGTAGTTCATCCTGTGATGTGTATTCGAAAATGTCCTAAAATACCACAGCATGCGTATGGCATAGTGAATCGAAAGGGTTGTACGGCGCTTCGCGTGGGACAGTAGTGGGACGGTAGTTGTGGGGCCGTTCAGCGCTAGCGTGGGACGGTTGGGGACGGTTGTATGGGAGTGATTGTTTTGGGGTCGAGACCAGTTTAGGTCACTTTATGCTCATGATTTGAGTGTCAAAAGTAGGTTTCTCGATTATTCATACTGCATATAGTTCCAGTTGGACATTCCGGAACTATATGCAGTATGAACAAGATCAACTACGGACTTTTGACACCCTAATCAATCTGCTATTCAGAAGACATAATCCCTTGCGTTACAAGAGGACATGATCGCTTATGGTTCAGATCTATGATATGTTGAAATAGTTCATCCTTGATGACATTCATAAAAGCTGTTAAACTGTTAATGCAACCAGTTTAATGGCTTTTTTTGAGGATGCTATGGAACTTCAGTGGATTATTGGGTTATATGAAAAGAATATTCAATGGCTTCCTGGATGGTCTCTCCTATCCGATGTATTCGATGCGCCTATTTATTTGCTGTGTATAGGACTTTTTTATTGGGTTGAAGGCCGAAGCGCCGGGTTTCGGATAGCGACCTTTATCATTCTCAACAACTTGGTCAATCAAAGTCTAAAAGGTATTTTTCGATCTTCAAGACCCTTTCAAGATGCACCTCATTCGCTGCTCATCCGGGAATCAGGATTTGGATTACCCTCAGGACATTCTCAAAACGCAGCTTTTTTAGTGACTTGGCTTTGGGGTACTGTTGGACGATTACTTAAAGTGCTTCTAGTCGGTTTGATGCTTCTCATAGGATTGTCTAGAATTATTCTGGGTGTTCACTATGGACATCAGGTGCTATTTGGGTATATGATAGGTGGAACATTAGCCTATTTGGCGATTAGGGTTAAAGATGAACAGCTTGAGCGGTGGATACATTCAAAAGTCACACTTTGTGGCATTAGCATGTGTCTCTTTGGCGTAGAATTGTACCGGCTGTTGAAACCTACGGCATTGACTGGTGGTCTGTATTCTTTGCTCACGCAGTGTTTCTTGCTGCTAGCAGG
>JBBRGL010000225.1:0-4851 GCA_038240675.1 Peptostreptococcales bacterium | reverse complement strand
GTAATCTTGTCCAAAATCTCCAACATACGCTTTGTGCCTTCACGACATGGCGTACATTTTCCGCAAGACTCATCTACAGTAAAGTCGAGGAAGAACCGTGCAATATCGACCATGCAGTTGTCTTCATCCATGACGATCATTCCGCCTGATCCCATCATTGAACCGAGGGCGATCAAGTTGTCATAGTCGATAGGTGTATCTAAGTGTTCCGCTGTGATACATCCGCCGGATGGTCCACCTGTCTGTACAGCTTTAAAGGCTTTGCCATTTGGAATGCCACCACCGATGTCATAGATGACTTCGCGAAGAGTCGTTCCCATTGCGATTTCTACAAGACCCGTGTTGTTGATTTTTCCACCAAGTGCAAATACTTTTGTACCTTTAGATTTCTCAGTGCCTATGCTTGAAAACCACTCTGAACCGTGGAGGATAATTTGTGCGATGTTGGCATAGGTTTCAACATTGTTGAGAAGCGTTGGTTTGCCCCAGATGCCTTCGTTTGCTGGGAACGGTGGACGTGGTCTTGGCATTCCGCGTTGACCTTCGATAGAAGCGATAAGTGCTGTCTCTTCACCACAGACGAATGCACCTGCCCCCAGTCTGATTTCAAGATCAAAATTAAAGCCTGTCTCGAAGATGTTTTCCCCTAGGAAGCCGTATTCTCTCGCTTGTTCCATAGCGATTTCAAGACGTTTAACCGCAATTGGATACTCAGCACGAATGTAGATATAGCCTTTGTCAGCGCCGATAGCGTAAGCGGCAATTGCCATTGCTTCGATGATTGCATGTGGATCGCCTTCAAGAACTGAACGGTCCATGAATGCGCCTGGATCCCCTTCATCAGCATTGCAAGCGACGTACTTTTGATCGCTTTTAGCTTGGTATGTGAAATTCCATTTGAGACCTGTTGGGAATCCTCCGCCGCCTCTGCCACGAAGACCCGATTTCAAAATAGTGTCGATGACTTGCTCTCTGCTCATTTCGAGAAGTGATTTTCCAAGTGCTTGATACCCATCAAAAGCAATATACTCATCGATATTTTCTGGATTGATAATACCGCAGTTGCGAAGTGCTATACGCTGTTGTTTTTTGTAGAACTGAACATCGTTGATGGATTTTATTGTGCCATCCTCAATAGAATCTTTATAGAGTTTCTTTTCATAGATTCGGCCCTTGAGCAAATGCTCTTCAACAATTGTAGGAATATCTTTGTCTTCAATGCGTGAATAAAATGCACCTTCTGGATAGACAACTGCAATTGGTCCTGCCTCACAGAGACCGAAACACCCTGTTTTGACAACTTTGAATTCATCAGACAAGCCGTTTTTCTTGATTTCTGCGTTAAAAACACTTTCCATATTCAGGGATCCGGATGCAGTACAGCCAGTTCCCGCACATATCAATACATGTCCTCTCACTAAACCCATGGTTTCTGCCTCCTATTTCTCGTAAGCGCCAATGGTGTACTCCATGACGACATTATTATTGACAATATGCTCTGAAATAATTCTACGTGCTTTAGCTTCAGTCACTTCAACGTATGTGACTTTTCCGCCACCCTCTTTATACACTTCGATCAACGGCTCCAAACGGCAGACGCCAATACAACCTGTTTGTGTCACTTCGACATCTTTAAGGCCTCTTTTTTCTACTTCTTCCAATAGCGCTTTAAGCACAGGTCTTGCCCCAGCAGCAATTCCGCATGTCGCCATTCCTACAACGATGCGCGTGCCTTTTCTCTCGCCACGAATATTCACTTTTTTCAATGCTTCTTCACGTAATTTAGCTAAATCTGCTAAAGATTTCATCTTTTATTCCTCCTCAGTCCTCTTTGAATGCTATTTCGATCGTTTCACTTTACAGTTTCAGTTTTCTGTACATCTCTAAAATGACCATCGCAATCTAAACTCTAAGATTTATAGTTATTGTCAAAAGACGGGCTTCAATCTTATATACACTATCATCTTAGTCCTCTATATATTTTAGAATTTAGATTCTTATTTTAGTACTTAGATAAAATTTCAGGGATTTGCGATTCAAGAAGACGTCCATAAACATCTTCATTGATTGTGATGACTGGAGCAAGTCCACAAGCGCCGATACAACGTGTCGCTTCTAAAGTAAACTTTCCATTTGCAGATGTTGTACCCATTTTAACATTCAATTCACGCGCGATTCGATCAGCAATAGCCTGAGCGCCTTTAACATAACATGCAGTTCCTAAGCAAACACCCACAAGATAATCGCCTACTGGCTCAAGACGGAACTGTGAGTAAAAAGTCACAACGCCATAAATTTCAGCCAAAGGTATTGCCAATTCTTCTGAAATTACCTTTTGCACTTGAATAGGAATGGCTCCAAAAATACCTTGAGCTTCGTGAAGAATAGGCATTAAAGCACCTTGTCTATCCTTGTTGGCTGCAATAGCATGATGAAGTTTTTCAAAATTCTCTGCACATAAAACGTTTTTTTCCACAGGTATAGCCTCCTTGTTTGTTCTGTTTTCTAGATTTTCAGTGTTGAAAGTCATAAATCGATTATTTCGCATAATTGGGAGGCCGTTGAGATTGCCCTTTAAAAGCAACAATCTCAAATGCGCCTTATCATTCTTTAAAATTTACTTACAGTCACATCCGCAGTCGTCTAAAGGGAATACTTCGCGCTTGTGATAATGGGTATGAAGTAAATGATGGGCTTTATGTCCGTTTGGCTCACCTAAAAATTCTTTGTACAATTTGTCAAGTTCAGTATTTTTATGTGATTTGCGCTCTGGCATGATCATATCTTCTTCATAAAGTGCTTTAGCTCTCTCAGCTTTAACATCCACTTTTTCTTTGATGCTCGCCTTTACAAGTGGTTGTCCACCTCCTGTAACACAGCCGCCTTCGCAGCCCATGACTTCAATAAAGTGAATATCTTTCTTTTCACCTGATTTGATCATATCGAGGAGCTTTCTTGCATTGCCTGTTCCATGAACAACTGCAGCGTTAATAGTGATGCCATTCAGTGTGACTGATGCCTCTTTAATGCCTTCTGTTCCACGCACTACTTTGTAATCGACTTCATCTAAATCTTTACCTGTCAAAATATCTGCTACAGTCCGTAGCGCAGCTTCCATAACGCCCCCTGTAGCGCCAAATATAACAGCCGCTCCAGTGTATTCTCCCATGGTTGGATCAAACTGAGAATCTGGAAGGTCCACAAAATTCAGGCGCGCTTGTTTAATCATTTTTGCAAGTTCGCGTGTCGTGATGACTGCATCTACATCTCTTATGCCGTCCACTTCCATCTCTTCTCTTGCACTTTCTGCTTTCTTAGAGATGCAAGGCATCACAGAAACAACGAACATTTTCTTAGGGTCAACGCTCATTTTTTCTGCATAGTATGATTTCAAAACCGCACCCATCATTTGATGAGGCGATTTACATGAGGACAAATTATCGAGGAATTCTGGATAGTAGAACTCGCAGAAACGAATCCAACCCGGTGAACAGGATGTAATCATAGGAAGGACGCCACCATTTTGAATTCTGCCGAGTAGCTCTGTGCCCTCTTCAAGGATTGTTAAATCCGCTGCAAAGTTTGTGTCAAAGACGTTGTCAAATCCAAGGCGTTTAATCGCTGATACCATACGTCCTGTCACTCTTGTGCCAATTGGAAGGCCGAATTCTTCGCCAAGACCTGCGCGAACAGCCGGTGCTGTCTGAGCAACAACATAGACGTCTGGATCTTCAATGGCTTCCCACACACGTTCAATATCCGTCTTTTCGCGTAGAGCTGCTACTGGACAAACATTGATACATTGTCCGCAGTATATACAGGGTGAATCTTTGAAGCTTTTATTGAAAGCAGGAGAGACTGAAGTGTGGAAACCTCTGTCTGTAAATTCCAAGATGCCGATAGTCTGAGTTTGTTTGCACGTTGCAACACAGCGACCGCAAAGAATACATTTGCTTGAATCTCTGACGATTGCAGGTGACAAATTATCAATTTCATAGGCTCTCTTTTGGCCCATGAATTCAACATCTTCAATGCCTAACTCTTCAGTTAAAGTTTGAAGTTCACAATTTTTATTTCTATAACAGGACAAGCACTCTCTATTATGGTTTGCAAGGATGAGTTCAACGGTGTTTTTAACTGCATTACGCACTCTTTTTGTATTTGTTTTAACAATCATTCCCTCACGTACTGGCAATACGCATGATGCTTGAAGTGCTCTTGCACCTTCAACTTCGACCATACAAACACGGCAAGCGCCTACTTCATTGATGTCTTTCATGTAGCAGAGTGTTGGAATATCAACACCTATTTGTCGCGCCGCTTCTAATACGGTTGCATTCTTAGAAACTTCAACTTGAAGGCCATTGATGGTTAATTTTACGTTTCCCACTGTTCACACCTCTCCCCAATTTAATATTGATTTTGACTGACTTGACTGTGAATCTAAATGCATACTTCTTATGATTTCTTTACCGAGGATAAAAGATTGTTAAAATTTAGATTATCTAACCCAAAAAACAAATCCAAAGTGATTATAACATCAAATGAGAATTTGACAAAGCGGTTTGTAAAAAAAAATTAACAATCTGTACGATAAGCGATAGTGTCCTCTTGCAACGCAAGGGATTATGTCTTCTGAATAACAGATTGATTAGGGTGTCAAAAGTCCGTAGTTGATCCTATTCATACTGCATATAGTTCTGGAATGTTCAACTGGAACTATATGCAGTATGAATAATCGAGAAACTTACTTTTGACACTCAAATCAAGATTTCAGTATCGACTTTCGGTTTTAAGCCATCAGCATCATACATTAAATGCAACACTCAAATCATGAGCATAAAGTGACCT
>JBBRGL010000224.1:0-4874 GCA_038240675.1 Peptostreptococcales bacterium | reverse complement strand
AGGCCCGGAATAACAGGGCCTATTACAGGCCTATTGAAGCGGTTACACCTAGCAAACTTCGGAAGCTTTACAAGACTGCCCAGCTTTTTTTGATGCAGTACAGAGGTGCATATGAAAGTGTACAATTGGATATTTGTGAGGTTTTTTTAGAGACAAAGCACATTGAACATACGGAGAATGTGTACTTTGAATAATTGGGTAGAGTGTCAAAAGGGAGTTTCTCTATTTTTCATATCACTCAACCATTTATCTCAATTCCTTTAAAATTTGTGATCAATTTTTTAAAAATTTTACGTGAATGTTTTGTGCTTTTTGGGTATGTAGGTGAACAAGGAGATGAAAAAGATGAAATATTTTAAATTGTTTGTATTTTTGTTTCTTTTTTGGATGGCACTCAGTGGAGATTACACAATCAGACAAGTTTTGTCAGGCCTTGTTGCTTCTGCTATGACAATTTTGATCTATCGTTGGCTTCTTAAGCACGCCAAAATGGAATATCCTAAGGGCATTACGCTATGGCAACTGATACAGTACGTGTACGCAGTTGGACTGGAAATAATCTTAGCAGGCTATGATCACCTGTTGCGTATCCCTTTTGGGAGTGGAGAAACAGAAATAATGAATATTCATTTAGAGGCTAAAACAGAGTTGGTTGCTTCCTTGATTGCCAATGCCATTACGCTGACGCCTGGATCGGTGACCATTGAACTCAATCAGAAGCGGCTGAAAGTACTCCTGTATAAGGATGTCTATAAGCGTGAACAACTGAATAAAACACATTGCTTTGCAATGCGTTTACAAAAAATTTTTAAGTAGGTGACTTGCATGTTGATCAATTTGACCATGGTGCTTCTCATTTTTTTTATTTTCGTTCTATTAGTACGGGTTGTCTTTGCAAAAACCCAGCAGGACATGCTGGTTTTTCTCAACCTCATGACGGTCAAGTTGGTTCTATTAATTGTGCTTTACGCCGTGAAAGAAAACGCAAGTGTTATATTGGATATAGCTCTAACCTATAGTATGATTGGTTTTCTCAGTATGATGCTTTTAGCCAATCTCGTTACGAAGGGAGGACGGATGAGATGATTTATTTACTTCTTATTTTCCTTTCATGGGTGGCAATGTTTATGGGAATGATTGGTCTTTTTAAGTTTAAAACCTTCTATGGACGTATTTTAAACAGTTCTATGATTGATTCAGTCGCTTTTTTAACCCTGATGTTTGCACTTATCCTAAAAAGCGAGTTAGGAACGATGCGTTTGAAATTATTGATTATTTGCATTTTTTTTCTGCTGACCAATCCCATCATTGCACAAATGCTGACCCATGCAGCCTATAAAAGCGAAAGAGAAAAGGAGAATGCGGATGATTCTCATTAATATTCTTTTAAGTTTTCTATTACTGTGTATTGCCCTTGCGCTGGTTTTTGCCGAGCATAATTTTAAAATCATTGCTTATTTTGCTACTTTTTCTTTGACGGCAGCCTGCCTTTATTTTATCAATCACGCACCGGACATCGCTTTGGCAGAAATTGCCGTTGGGTGCGCATTCATTCCTTTGATTTTCACTATTGCCGTTACGCGTCTAAATTCTTTTATTGTCATTTTTTTTCACAATGAAAACGAACAGGCTTATTGCGATCCAGATGTCATGTTGGAATTTATGGTGTTGGCTGAACGGTTTTGTGCTGAAAACGGACTAAAACTCAAAATATTGACAAAACCTATTGCCTATATGCCCGATATAAGAGGCGTTTTCAGGCCAGGGAATATTGATGTAATTGCGGATTACCAAAGTCAAAAGGGCATTCTAAAACTTGTGGGCAATCGAAGAAATGTTTTTATTCCGCGTTTTGCTGTGGTATTTCGAAACAGAAAGAATATGAGGTTTATAGATACGGAGGCAGAGAGGTATGAGGATTAAATCTTGGATGACGATTCCCATCTTGCTTTATTTAATGGTTACTTTTGCTTTTGCGGTATCTCAAGAAGCAAGCACGTACAATAAAACCAGCTATACACATTATGTTGAAAAATCTCTTATTGAAACTGGTTCTCACAATTATCTTACAGCAATCTATCTAAATTATAGACTGTTTGACACTGTGTTTGAGGCTACTCTCCTCTTTGTCACCACCGCTGGTGTGCTTTACATGGGCAAGAAAGATGAAGAAATCCGATGAGGTGAAATGCATGAAAAATAATCCATTATTGAGTTCAATCAGTAGCTTGATTCTCCCGTTTACCATACTCTTTGGATTCTACATTATTCTCAATGGAGATCTTTCACCGGGTGGGGGATTTCATGGTGGCGTTATGCTGTCTACAAGTTTTTTATTGGTGCATTTTATGAAAGAAGAGCATTCCTTGCATTTTTATGAAATTATTAAAATTGAGAAATACATGTTTCTATTGCTGATTTTATTGTCCTTTTTTCTGTTGATCAATTACAGTGTACTCAAAAGCGAGTGGCAAATGAACCTTATTTTGATGGCTATGAATCTTATCATTGGCTGCAAAGTCACTATAGGCTTATGCGGCATAATGCTCATTTTTATCGAGGAGGGTAGTTTATGATCATACCTGCCATTATTGTTTTTGGAGTTTTTCTTATTGGGTTTTATGGCATGATCGTATCAAAAAATATTATTAAAACAATTATTTCATTAAGTCTGGTCCAAACATCTGGCATACTCCTGTTTATTTTTTTAGCATCTCGTGCAGGAGAGGGACTCCCCATATATGGACTAGACAAGGGCGCTGCTGTTGACCCGCTGCCACAGGCGTTAATGATTACGACAATTGTCATTGGTGCTTCTATAACAGCGCTTGCACTCATGATGTCCATTAAGGTTTTTCACTATTATGGGAGTTTGGATTGGAAATATATATTAGATCGAGAGGATTAGTATGAATACAGGAATCATGAGTTTTCTTTTCTTGCCCTTGATCTTCGGCGTGCTGGTTTATTCCTTCGATAAGGTCTGGTTTAGCCGTTTTGTATTTGCCATGCAAACAGTGATGAGTGTTGGATTTGTAGGCTTGTACATAAACAAGGACTATAGCATGGTAATCGGTGGATGGTCTAATACTGTTGGAATAGAAATGACTATTGATCCAATCAGTTTGGTGTTCGTTGCAATGACGCTCATAAGTTTTTGGTTTATCCTACTTTATGATTGGCCAAAACGCAAAAATGACCATAAATATCTTTTTCTGATTTGCGTGCTTGAAAGCGTGATGCTCAGTTTATTTCTAACCTATGATTTATTCACCATGTTTGTCCTCATAGAGCTTATGACCATTATAGCCAGTATCCTCATCACCTACAAAAAAGACAGCATATCCGTCAAAGCGGGTATTTATTATTTGATGATCAATAGTTTGGGCATGGTGCTCTACATTATGGGTGTCATGATTCTTTATTCCTTGACAGGCAGTTTGAATATTCATGTAATCGTCGCACAATTGCCTGCCATTATGTCAGGGTCGCTGTTTAAGATTTCAATGGCTTTTTTGATTTCAAGTTTAGCGGTCAAATCTGCATGGTTTCCGGTTTTTCATTGGCTGCCTGTGGCGCATTCTGCGGCTCCTGGTTCCATTTCTGCACTACTCAGCGGACTCATCGTCAAGTCTGGATTGTTTGTACTCATCAGAATCGAAAGCATTCTATTCACCAGCTCTTTTGGAGAGTTATTGCTTTATATAGGGCTTTCAACAGCTCTTGTGGGTGTTATTCTGGCGATGCTTCAATCGGATATCAAGCGCATATTGTCGTTCCATACGGTCTCTCAAATTGGACTCATGCTCATTGGCCTCAGTGTGCCGAATACGCTTTCTAGTTTTGGTGGCATGCTCCATTTATTCAATCATATTCTTTTTAAAAGCCTTCTTTTTCTCTGTGCGGGCTTGATCATTACCCAGACGGGAGAAAGAAATTTAAAAAAGCTAAGCGGACTAATGAAAATAAATCCCATACTTTCATTCTGTATGATTATTGGTATGCTTGCAATTACAGGTTTTCCACTGCTAAACGGCCAACTTGGTAAGCTTCTGATCAAATCCACAATCGGTAATGTATGGGTTACAATGTCGCTCTATCTCATAAGTATTGGAACATTGGTATCCTTTATTAAAATGTCAAAGATATTCTTCGGGCCAGCTATGAAGTCAGTCGTGAGTCCTAAAGACAGACAACCAGCTGTTTATGTCATGAGTATTTTGACACTTGTTGCTTTCCCCTTAGAGCTTGTCTATTTGAAAGTTTATAATGGGCCAGCATTTGCCTATACTCAAAAATCGTTACTTAGCAATAGTCTAGAGTATTTTATACTTGCAGCATTGGCATATGGTATTTATTTCAATGTTCTTGCACCGGCAATCCGAAGAAATTCAAAGACACTTCAGTTCATCAAAGGTTTTGGAAAGGCTTACTTTACTGAATCCAGTGCACTCTTAGCCGTTTTTTTAGGGGCGATTCACGTGTTTGTTACCAGCGTTAAGTAATAATAGTGTGATGTGTATTCGGAAATGTCCTAAAATACCACAACATTCGTATGGCATAGTGAATCGAAAGGTTTGTTCGGCGCTTCGCGTGGGACAGTAGTGGGACGGTAGTTGTGGGGCCGTTCAGCGCTTAGAGTGGGACGGTTGTATGGGAGTGATTGTTTTGGGGTCGAGACCAGTTTAGGTCACATGACGCTTACGATTCGTGTACTTCAATAAAGGATTTGGGTGTCAAAAGCAAGTTTCTCAAATATTCATACTGCATATAGTTCCAGTTGAACATTCCGGAACTATATGCAGTATGAACAAGATCAACTACGGACTTTTGACACCCTAATCAATCTGCTATTCAGAAGACAGAATCCCTTG
>JBBRGL010000223.1:0-4949 GCA_038240675.1 Peptostreptococcales bacterium | reverse complement strand
AGCTTCAGAATAGGTGCAATAGAACAGGGGATTGCAGACAAAAAAATGTCAGAGAGAGTGAAGACGTCAGTGAATCTGTTAAGATATTCATTGAAAATTGTGAGAGTATTTTGGAATGCCTTGTGAATTCAGCAATATCATACAACACAAAGGCTCAGAACTAAGCTATAATAAAAGTCAAAGGCTGGTTTAAAGAATCTTTGAAGAGTATGATCACCGATGTGATTATCTGGTTGCGTTGGGGAACAATAAAAGCGCCTAAGTCTATTGAATATAGATTTAAGCGCTTTTGTAAATAGTTGACTTATAAGGTTCTCCAAAAATAGACGCATTCGCAATGACAAAAGCCGTTGAAATTCTTTTTTCCTTAAAGTATGATTAGAGTGTCAAAAGTAAGTTTCTCGATTATTCATACTGCATATAGTTCCAGTTGAACATTCCGGAACTATATGCAGTATGAACAAGATCAACTACGGACTTTTGACACCCTAATCAAGTATAACACGAGAGAACCAGTTGTCAGAGATCGGCGCCGCTACATGCGGTAGGGATTAGGGGCAAGGTTTTGATGCTATATCCAAACAACTTAAAGACACATTCAAAAAATGGAGATATATGTCACTTAAGCGCATTCGAAAACCAGAATTGTTCCAAGGAAGTTTTCATAAGAAGCATTATTTTGAAGGGTGGTACTTTAAGCATGTGACAGCAGATAGCAAGCATACCGTGGCATTTATACCGGGTATTAGCATTGATGGTGCAGACAGTCACAGCTTTGTACAGGTCATTATATCGCCAGATATTAAGACGTATTATTTTAAATACCCTCTAGAGGCTTTTAGCACAACGGATGAACCCTTCTCTGTGTCAATTGGCGAGAGTCTCTTTTCTATGGAAGGCTGCCGCATTGCACTTCATAACGCCTCACAAAATCCATCTCAGGGGATTTCAATCACTGGCGAGACACATTTTTCAGACCTTACGCCTATTGAATCCTCACCATGTACACCCAATATCATGGGCTTTTTTGCGTACATTCCAAACATGGAGTGCAATCACGGAGTCCTCAGCATGAACCATCATTTAAATGGAAACATTGAGATGGGTGAACATCAAAGTCTTGATTTCACTGGCGGTAAAGGTTATGTGGAAAAAGATTGGGGAACGTCTTTTCCGAGTGAATACATCTGGATTCAGGCCAATCATTTCGAAAATGACCAGCATAGTTTTATGTGCAGCATTGCGACTATCCCATTTGGACCCTTTTCCTTTAAAGGCCTCATTGCGAATTTGCGTGTTGATGGCATCGAATATCGATTTGCCACTTATAACGGAACAAAGGTGACGAATCTGGCCATTGAAACGAACCGCGTCCGCTTTGACCTGACCAAAGGCCCAGTGACACTCACTTGTGAAGCGGTGCTTATTGAAGCAGGTGCGCTGAAAGCGCCTCAAAAAGGAGAAATGCTCAGGACCATTAAGGAAGGGCTCAGCGGGGAAGTTACACTTATACTCAAGCGAAATGGACACCCACCACTGGTGTTGAAAAGTGCCTGCGCAGGCATTGAAATTGTTGAAAAACAATTTGTATAAAAACATTTTGGCAAATCTCTTTTGTTTACAAGAACTAAAAGACCTATCGCGTATTGATCTTTCCTAAAGTAATAGAGGGATATTTATATGAGGGAGTGAAAAGAAGTGAAGTTAACAAATATAATTGATTAGGGTGTTTATACCTTAACAATCGCTCGTGCTAAAAAGGCTACAGGGAAACCGAGGCATTTGGAACTTCTGGATCAAGAGCTATCAGTTGAGGAGAATCATTAAATTTATGTAGATTGTCTACTGATCTTCAACGGGACCAAGGCGTTAGCGGCACCTAAACCACGATGAATGTGGGTAATGAAAAACGGGGATCAGCTTAAGGCACTGATCCCCGTTTTCTGAATGTTTAGTGATTACAATCGTGTCCGTGGGCATGGCAAGAATCGCCTGAATCTTTGAGAGAGCCTTTGGCCCACTCGGTTGCCACATCTACGACGGGACCACTGCAGCCTCTGACTACAGAAATACCTGCATTTTGTAAGACGCGCACTGCGCCATCACCCATATTGCCAGCCAGCATCACTTTGACGCCTTTTTCTTGAAGGACTTGAGCGATGTTGGATTTGCAACCACACCCATTAGGTGATGAGAGGGTTTCTTGATTCGAAATTTGTTGATTTTCATCAAAAGTAAAAATAGTGAAGTACTCACAATGACCAAAATGGTCATCGATCACTTGGTTCCTTGAGGGCAATGCTATTTTCATGAGACCTCCTTCGTTGGACAAATAATAGTTGACATATGTCTTCAATTATCATATCTTTGATTTGGGTATAAGTCAATTAAATTAAGGAGATAAATCAATGGCTAGACCAACTAAAGGTAGAAAAGTATGCTGTTTGCCGGAAAGTAATCTCTTTGGTCCATTGCAAGGTCCACCATTGGAAAGACAGTTCATCCATATGAGCGTAGAAGAGTATGAAACTTTACGCCTCATGGATATGGAAGGATTAACGCAAGAAGAGTGTGCTGTGCGTATGACAGTAGCGCGAACCACTGTTCAAAAAATTTATAATGATGCGCGCAAAAAAGTAGCACATGCCATTGTTCTCGGCCAAATACTGAGAATAGAAGGCGGAAATTATGAACTGTGCCCTGAAGGGGAACCCACCCCCCGCGGGTGTGGAAGATGTCGAAAGTACAGTATAGATAACAACATTTGAATATTGATAGTCGAAGAAAGTGGCATAGTAAGCGTTTCAAAGGAGATCAATTGCCATGTAGCTTATGATATTGGAGGGTGAATTAACGATGTCTAAGAAGAATTTAAAAATGATGCCTGTTGGAATCGAGCACTTAGATCAGTATAATAAGCTGTTGCGGTATGTTTTTCAAGTCACTGAGAATCAGCTCCATCAAGTAGGGTGGGAAGATAAAGAAATAAAAAAAGTCAAGTCGCCTATATTAAAAAAAGCGTATGTATTGGGATGGTTTGATGGAGACAACCTTGTGTCTCAGGTGGCAACCTATCCCATGAAGGTCCGTATTTTTAACCATACCTACAAAATGGGCGGAATAACAGGTGTAGGCACTTACCCAGAGTATTCCAATCAGGGCCTGATGCACAAGTTACTCTATCAAGCTCTGTCAGATATGCGTGAACGCAAGCAGCTGATTTCTTATCTCTTCCCCTATTCGATACCCTATTATCGCCATAAGGGTTGGGAATTGATTTCGGATAAGATTGTTTATGAAATTAGTGATTATCAGCTACCCAAACGTCAGCCAGTACCAGGAGATGTCCGCCGTGTAGCAATAGACAGCGTGGTAATTGAAACCACCTATCATCGCTATGCCATGCAGACCCATGGCGCACTCCTCCGTGATGCACTGGCATGGAATGAATATTGGCTGTGGGACTCAGATGATATGATTGCAGCCATTTACTACAATGAGGATGACGAACCAGGTGGTTATGTAATTTATTGGATTTCTGATGAAGTGTTTCATATCAAAGACATGATTTTTTTAACGCAAGAGGCGCGCAAAGGATTGTGGAACTTTATTGGCGCACACTTTTCCATGATTACAAAAGTTGTGGGCAATACCTTTACCGATGAGCCGCTTGCATTTTTACTTGAAGATGGGGATATTAAAGAGTCTATATTACCCTATTATATGGCACGCATTGTCGATGCGAAGGCTTTTATTGAAGAGTTTCCATTTAAGACAGATAATATAGAACGCATCTGGCACTTTAATCTGAGCGATCCACTTTTACCATGGAATGAGGGAAACTTTATTATGGAAATTTCTCAAGAGGGTAAGGGATCGTTGACATCAACTCAGGAACGCAGCAATGATACCATTAGTATTCAGACCCTCACGACCATGCTTTTAGGGTACAAACGACCGGATTATTTGATGAAAATTGGCAGAATTAATTGTGGTTCTGAAGTAGTTGACATGTTAGAGGACGCCATTGAACAACAGACGGTTTATTTTTCCGATTACTTTTAGGGGAACAACTCATATTCATTCGCGATGTCTTTTGAAATAAACAGTGTAGCTGGGTACGGAGATTTTAAAAAACCATTTTTGCGGCGAATTGAAAAACGTTTTGAATTGGTTAAAGGAGGCCAGCATGAAAATAGTTGTTCTAGATGGCTATACACTGAAGCATTATGTTTTCTATTTTATAATTGCATTATGTTTAGTGGGTATAGGCTTGACGTCTAAATTCATGGGCAAATGATTTTTTTTACGAATGAAAAAGTTGATTAGAGTGTCGAAAGAAAGTTTCTCAAATATTCATGCCACATATACTGCCAGTTGAACCATCCGGAACTATATGCGGCATGAATGTGATCGACTAAGAGCTTTTGCACCCTAATCATCAATCATCAATCATTGATTGATGATTTTATTATTCTTATGATAAACACGACGAGACTGAGTCGTGTTTATTTGTTTGTAAGGAATTCGGCCAAGTTAGGCGGTTGAGTGAAAGTTCTGAAAGCATCGTGGTCACCGCCTTTCAGTTAAAGACTTTAATGCGTCAATCTCATCGTCAGACAAGTGCTCGTCTACAAAAGCGGCAAAGAAGGCTTTTTTGACCCATCCCAAAGATTGTAAGTACTATTGCACTAGCCTGGATTTGTCCAAGTTGTCCAGTGATCGATGTGGCGAACAGGTAAATCTGTGAATATCTTTTGGATAAAAATGTGATGTGTATTCGAAAATGTTCTAAAATACCACAGCATTCGTATGGCATAGTGAATCGAAAGGGTTGTTCGGCGCTTCGCGTGGGACAGTAGTGGGACGGTCGTTGTGGGGCCGTTCGGCGCTTCGCGTGGGACGGTTGTGGGACGGTTGTATGGGAGTGATTGTTTTGGGGTCGAGAC
>JBBRGL010000222.1:0-4954 GCA_038240675.1 Peptostreptococcales bacterium | reverse complement strand
GTCTTCTGAATAGCAGATTGATTAGGGTGTCAAAAGTCCGTAGTTGATCTTGTTCATACTGCATATAGTTCCGGAATGTTCAACTGGAACTATATGCAGTATGAATAATCGAGAAACTTACTTTTGACACTCAAATCAAGACTTCAGGGGGGCTTGAAAAGTTAAATTATTGCCGCAAATTTCTATAGAATCAATTGTTTGCGCTGATGACCTGCTCATATAGCCCCATGCAATAGAGTAAAACGGCTTGCTGAACCACTAATAAGTTTGACTTAAACCCATAGCCAACAAAATAAGGTGAGTCTATCACTTCTGCAGTGACCTCTGCGCCTCTAAAAAATGGCGGACAGGGGTTTAAACGTGCACCTTTAGGCGCTTTATGCATATGATCGAGCGTCAACTGATAAAGATTTAAATACTCCGGTGTTCTTGATGCTTCTGGAACAGGATCTGTCAAAACAACATCGCTCTGTTTGATGATCCCATCAAGTTTCGTCGAAAAGGTGTAATAGGGATCATTCTGCTCTTTAATACACTCGCTCTCAAAAAAAACATGGTTGAATTTCAGTTTTAGTACCTCTGCTGCTTCGACCCAAGTCCTCGCTATATTCCCGCACTCACCAATGAATGTATAGGTCTGATGGCTGTAATTTTCATTCATTTCTTTTAAGGTGTACAGATCTGAAAGAATTTCGCAGGGGTGGTTTTCTGATGTCATGGCATTTATGACTGGTATTTCTGATAGCTTTGCCATTGAAGCAACCTTGCTATGATCGGCATGTCTCACCACAATCCCATCTGCCCAATTTTTTATGTATCCCGTTACATCGCACATTGCTTCTTTCTTATCCAATGTTGATGGCGGGAAAAGTATGGATGTGGCACCTAATGCCTGTATTGCTTTTTCAAAGGTAATGCGTGTGCGAATGCTGGATTCAGGAAAAAATAAAACAAAATTTTTCCCATTCAAAATACGTTTATAATTTTGTGGTTCTTTTTTTAGACAATCAGCGATTTCAAAAATATCATTTATTTTTTTTTGAGAAAGTTCGCTAAAGTTGATTAAATGCATAAATTCTCCATAAATGTATACATATTATTTTTTGAACAGATATCTGAGTAGAAATTTTAGTAATGCAGTAAGGATAATCGCTAACAATAACGTGTTGAAAATTTGAAAGAAAAAACCCAACGCTTCATGAAAAGACAAGCCCCCATATGGAGGCTTGTCTTTTGAATCATCCCATTCATTCTATCTGTCTATTTTGAATCTCTCGGTCCTCTATTGCCTCAAAGGCCTAGCCTTTGCATCATTTTGTTCTCTAAATGGATACTTTTCTAATTGCTGCCCTTTTACAGGTCAAAGATCATTTCAAATTCTTTTGGATGCGGTACAAAATTCACTTCAGCCGCTTCTCTTCTGATCCGTTTAAGGATATCCGAAATCAAGGTTTTTGTAAATACCCCTCCTTGTAAAAGGAAGTCATGATTTGCTTCAAGGGCATCCGCTGCCTCTTCTACAGATTTTGGGAGGCCTTTTATTTTTGCTTTTTCTGCATCTGTCAAGTCGTAGATATTTTTATCAAGTGGTCCGAACCCTTCAGCTACAGGGTCAATCCGATTCTGTATGCCGTCAAAAGCTGCCATTAAAAGGGCTGCATATGCATAGTAAGGATTGCAGGTCGCATCAGATGAACGGTACTCAAATCGTTTTTCATCAGGTCTGTTGGCATAGCCAGGTATACGGATGACCGCACTGCGGTTGGACAGCGCAAAACAAATGGAAACTGGCGCTTCATAACCTGGAACAAGACGCTTATAGGAGTTAGTGGTTGGGTTGACGATCGCCGAAAGCGCTGGCGCGTGCTTGAGCAATCCGCCGATAGCGTAGAGTCCTGTCTTCGACATTCCCGCGTAGCCATTCTCATCAAAGAAAAGCGGTTGACCGTCCTTGAAAAGCATCATGTGGACGTGCATGCCATTGCCGGCTTCTTTGTAAAAAGGCTTAGGCATAAAAGTCACGGTTTTGCCATTTTTGACAGCGGTATTTTTGATGATATATTTTGACTTCATGGTGCGGTCCGCCATGTCTGCAGCGCCACCAAAGCTTAATTCAATTTCAAGTTGACCTGGTCCACCCACTTCAGAATGGTGATACTTGACAGGAACGCCATTTTGCTCAAGGGTCAATACCATTTCATTTCTCAGGTCGTAGTTCACGTCTTGTGGCAAGTCCACATGATAGCCACCTTTGTGGCGCACTGTGAACCCTAAATTATCTGTATCGTTTTTACCGGAATTCCAATCGGCTTGTTTTGCGTCGAGCTCCACAAACATATGGTTGGGCTTCACTTCAAAGGCCACGTGGTCCAAAATGTGAAACTCAAATTCTGGTCCAAGTAACGCCGTGTCTGCAATGCCTTGCTCTTTCATGTAGATCTCAAGTTTTTCTGTCACGTACCGCGGATCCGATTCAAATCGGCGGGGTTCAGGATGAAGGGTATAGGTATTGGCTAAGAACGTCAATGTTTTTACTTTTGTAAAAGGGTCGAGAAAGCCTGTACTTAAGTCTGGAATAAACACCATATCTGACTTTTCGACGGTCATAAAGCCGTAGCTTGATCCATCAAAGCCAATGCCATCAGCCATAGTACGCTCATCTAAGCGCTCAGGGACTATGGACAAATGGTGCCAGCGACCGCTCAAATCAGCCACTTTAAAATCGATGATCTGGACAACGTTTTCCTTGCAGTAAGACTTCACCTCTTGGACGGTTTTAAACATAGTTCACCTCATTCAAATTGAATTTTTAAGCGGGTGGTTTCCTTTATGGTTGAAAGGACAAGATAGGTGTATGTGTTTCGAGCAAAATGATTGATATAATCCACAAGCTTTTCCAGATGTTCTGCGTCTTTGACCTTCGCCTTGACAAAATAACAGGTATTGCCTGTTACTTTGTGACATTCGAGCACCTCTGGTAGGGCAGCCAACTTTTCACCCATTTCCTGAATGCCAATGTCCCCTACTGGAATCGTGATAAAAGCTGTCAAAGAATTGCCTACCTCTTTCGCATTCAAGATGATGGTATATTCTTTGATGACACCTTCCACCTCTAACTTTCGGATTCGCTCCTTTGTTGCAGTCGTCGAAAGACCGATTTGTCGTCCGAGTTCAGCTGTGCTCACCTTGCCATTTTCCTGTAGTGCTTCTAGTATCAATGCATCAAAATGATCCACGTGGATTACCCCCTCTGTTAGTTTACATCAATTCAACTGAAAATTCAATACAGTATAGTTGTTTTAACTTCAATTTATTTAAAAGTCAGTCTTTTGAACTTAAATATCCCGCAAAATAATTTGACTGATAAAATACTCATAAAGCGATATAATGGTAAAGACATCGACAAAATTTCAAAACCAATGAGGTCCCTATGAAATCTATCCGCATTTATACTGACGGTGCCTGCTCGAACAACCAAGAATCCACAAACGTGGGAGGCTGGGGAGCTGTGCTTTATTATCAGGAACACCAAAAAACTTTAAAAGGCGGTACTTTAAATACCACCAACAACATTATGGAGCTGACCGCCGTGCTCATGGGTCTTCGTGCCCTGAAAGACAAAAGCATCCCCATTGATATTTATTCGGATAGCGCCTACGTGGTCAACTGCTTTAAAGAAAAATGGTACGTGAAATGGCGTCTGAATGGCTGGATTACATCGACTAAAAAACCTGTTGAAAACCTTGAGCTTTGGAAAGAACTCATCGTTCTTGTAGAGTCCTTTCCATTCATCACCTTCTACAAAGTCAAAGGCCATGTAGTCCTGAGAAACGAAGCCGATCTGCTGAAATGGTTCAAGAAGTACCAAGGGGATTACCCCCCGGGTACAACTGTGGCGGATTTTAAAATCCACCTCGAAAACAATCATTTGGCCGACGGACTTGCTAATGAAGGTGTTGCAGAAGCGAGAGGCCACTGAAAAATAGAGCCTTACATTCTTGACCGATGGATTTCATCCACTTTCGCTTCAAGGTAGTCATTGCGTTTTTCGATTAAATCCTCAAGGTACTGGGCGCGTTCTTCGCCTACCTGTTCAATAATATCCGTCATTTCATCAAAGGTTTGGAAAGCGTTGATCGCCACGTTCAAGTAGCTCTTTGCGATGTCCATCTGGCACCATTCATAAAGATCATCTTCATCGCTTTCATACGCGTTGATGATACTTTGATAAATATCAATGGCCTGGGCGTAATCTTTCATATACCCATAGCCGACATAATCCCCAAAGCGTTTAAGGGCCCAAAAATAAATTTGACTGTTTTTTTCTTTATTTTCTTCAAGAATTTCTTTAATAATTGTCGCTGAATCTTCAAATCGACCTGCAAGAAGACTCTCATCATAGTCTCTAAATATGGCATTGATATAGCTCATGGTTAAACTCCTTAAAGTGAATTTTGCTGCACTCTTATTTTACTCTAGTGGCGGGAACCTGTCAAAATTAAAGCGAATCAAACTTTTTCAACTCTCCTCACTTACATTTTTTTGTTGTTGTAGGGGGTAGATTTCGTAAGAGCCCAATGCAAAACTGCGAATTTCTACGTTGTCGCACGAAAAATCAATTTCGGACAGTCTTGGGCAGACACTAGATCTGCCCCTACTTTTGAACCTTTTTAAGAAAAACAGCCGGTGATTGCGCATTGCAATCACCGGCTGTTTTGTCTTGGTCTATAATTCTTGCTCTTTTTGATGTTAATCCTTCTTGCTTTTTAGCAAGCCGAATCCCCTTGTACAGGTGCGCCGTTCAGCAAGGCGTTGAAGAGGTGCTTGTGATAATTGGTTTCATGAAGGTCCTCAAAGAGGTTGGACGCCGAAGGGACAACATAGTGGGCCTTCGCCTCTAACAACTCCCGTGTATAGAGCTGTGGCGAGTGATTGATTGGCCAGTAGACCGGTC